>CAZTMY010000126.1:0-6950 GCA_964614895.1 uncultured Anaerolineales bacterium | reverse complement strand
ACGCTGCCCCAGCGTCTGGGGCCCATGCTCGACGCGGGCCTGATAGACTATGTGGCGATGGACATCAAGGCCCCCCTGGATGAGCGCTATGCACAGATGACGGGGGTGCCCATATTATCGCCCGAGCCCGTGCGGCGCAGCATGGAGCTGCTGGCGAGCTGGGGCGGCGCGTATGAGCTGCGCACGACGGCAGCCCCTGGCCTGGACGAGGATGACTTGCTGGAGATCGCCGCGACGGTGGCGGCCGTTGAGCCGCCGCCGCCCTGGTACGTGCAGGCGTTCGAGCCTAGCGACGGGGTGCTGCCGGAGGTTCGCGAGGCGGAGCACCTGTCATCAGAGGCGCTAGAGGCGTTGCTACCGCAGTTGCGGGTCACGATGCCTCGCGCCGAGCTGCGTATCTAGCCAGAACCCCCTTTGCAAGGGGCGGCGTACGCACTTGCTACCGCTTGTCGATCCTCGCACCCATATGCGTTGTTGCTATGTCCATCGGCAAATGCGTCGATCCTCAAAACGCGAGACACGTCGCAGGGATACGTTGCTAAGGTCGATCACCCGGTCCGTGCCAGAGGCCGTTCCGGTATACCCAACCGTCATCTTCTGGGCCGTCTGGCAGCTGCTCCCACCCGGAGGTAATGCGCTGTTGGGTTGCTTCCCAGGTCCGGATGCCGCTGGTAGCATCGGCCGTCTCCACGCAGCAGGCGCCCACGGCCACGCCGGCGGTGAGTGAATGCTCGATAGTCTCGCCCTTGAGCAAGCCTGCGAGGAACCCCGCGATGGTAGCGTCGCCCGCGCCTACGGTGCCGCCCACGGTGACGCGGAAGCAGGGCGCCCACAACTCGCGCCCCGACCAGTTGGTGGGGTCGGCCGGGGTAGCGCGCCCCATCTCGCCCAGATCGTCCGCGGTTCGTACGTACAAGCCGCGGTGGCCCATCTTGAGCAAAACTACCCGTGCACCCAGGGCCATGGCGGCTCGCGCCAGCGATGAGGTCTCAGAAGCCGTGATCTCGTTCAACATTGCCGCCGGTCCTATTTCGCGTGCAAGCTCGTCGTAGCGCGACCGGCGCAGCATGTAGAGTATCTCTTCCGCGCTGGGGACGAACAGGTGCACGTGGGGCAACGCTCGCACCAGGATGCCAGGCCAATCAGCGCGCCCGCTGGGCTTGGCCGGGTCGGGCATGGCCATATCCAGGGAGACAGTGGCGCCCGTCTCGTGTGCGGCGTGCAGCATGGCGGAGAGAGCTGTGCCCCCATCGGCGTACATGCGTCGCATCAGGGGTGGGTAGCCAAAGTGAAAAAGGCGGGCTTGCGCCACCAGCTCTGGATCGATGTCTTCCGGGCCAAAGGTGTCATTGGTGCCGGTACAGTGCAAAAAAGTGCGATCTACGCCAGGTGGATTGATAACCACCGAATAAGAGCTGGGCTCGCCCTGGCCTACGCCGAGGGTATCGGCCAGGTGTGGGCCGTACCTCCGGAGAAGGTTGCGGGTCAACTCTGCGATCTGGTCGTCGCCCACGCGCGCGATCAACCGCACGTCAATCCCCAGGCGATGTAACGCCAGCCCCGTGTTCGAGACGGCCCCGCCAGTAGAAAGCACAGCGGGGCCTACTTCGGTTAGGCGGCCGGGCGCGAGGAAGCTCTCGGAAGAGGCCGCTTCTTGGTTGATGGTCGGTATCACGTCCACGCATAGGTGTCCCGCGACGATGGCGTCGATCATATCGTAGGTCTCCCTTGCGGCTACAGGTCGAATTGGCGCTATTATAGCATTGGGGTATGAGGCGTACAATGCGGAATGGGTCCGTCGCGCACGGTTGCGCTCTGGTGCGCAGAGCGCTATTCTAGCGCATGCCGTGCGGGCGGTTCCGGGAATCTTGCACAGCTACAAGCAACCCGTGATCGGTCGCGTGTTTCGGATGACAGCGAGTGCCTTTCTAGTTAGGGGGATCTACCATGACATTGACGCTGGAGTGGCGGAGAAAGATCGATACTTGGCGGGGCGAGCTGCAGAGGTTCCTGTTCGTCGAGCTGGGAGACGTGCCTTTAGAGGGCTTTATCACGCGCGAGCAGCTCACGTGCCAGGAGGCTTGTGCGCGGCCTATGACGGCCATGCCGGCGGGCACAGCCTGGGGTGCCAAGTGGGAATATGGGTGGTTTCGAGGGACGGTGACCTTGCCACCCGAAGCGGAGGGGCAACGGATCGTGCTACGACCCGACGTGGGCGGCGAGAGCGCCGTATACCTGGATGGCCGCGCAGTGGGTGCGGTGGACGCCCAGCACCACGAGATCCTGCTGGCTGAGCGAGCGACGGCCGGCACGCAGTACGAGTTGGCCATCGAGGCCTACGCCGGGCACGGCCCCCGCGAGAGCCGCACCATCCCCGCGGCGCCTGGCGTCGAGTCCGTGCCCGAGCCACCCGTAACCCAATGCATAGTGGGGCGTACGGTGTACGGCATCTGGCGCGAGGAGGCATACCAGCTTGCCATGGATGTGGAGACGCTCTACCGGCTGCGCGACTGCCTCGACCCGGAGGAGCTGCGCGTGGCCGAGATCGACGCCGGCCTGCGGCAGTTCGCCAGGCTGGTGGATTGGGAGCAAGAGCCCGAAGCGGTCATGGAGGAGATCAAGGCCGCCCGCGAGGCGTTGGCCCCCTTGCTCCAGGCGGTCAACGGCACGTCTGCTCCCACGCTCTATTGCTTTGGCCACTCGCATATCGACGTGGCTTGGTTGTGGCCGCTGCAGGAGACCGAGCGCAAGTGCACGCGCACCTTTGCCACCCAGTTGGCGTTGATGGAACAATACCCCGAGTTCAAATTCCAAGCCAGCCAGCCGCACCTGTTTCGCTTTGTGAAGCGCAACGATCCTGAGCTGTACGGTCGGATTGTCGAAGCGGTCAAGCGGGGCCAGTGGGTTCCCGAAGGCGGCATGTGGGTAGAGGCCGATACCAATATCTCTGGCGGCGAGGCCCTCATTCGCCAATTCGTGCACGGCAAGCGCTTTTTCCAGGACGAGTTTGGCGTGGATTGTGAGCTCCTCTGGCTGCCCGATGTGTTTGGTTACTCGGGCGCGCTGCCGCAGATCATGCGCGGATGCGGCATCCGCTACTTTGCCACCGCCAAGATCTTTTGGGTGCCCAACGGCGGCACGCCTTTCCCGCATAACACGTTCGAGTGGCGCGGGATCGATGGGACGGGCGTGCTGGTGCATCTGATGAACGACTATAATTCGCACACCGATCCGGCCTCGCTCATCGAGCGGTGGCGGCAGCGTGTGCAAAAGGACGGCATCTCGGCGCGCCTGGTGCCATTCGGCTATGGCGATGGCGGCGGCGGGCCGACGCGCCACCATCTGGAGTTCCTGCGCCGCATGCGCGACCTACAGGGAGTGCCTCGCACCCGCATCACCACGCCCAACGCCTTCTTCCACGATTTGGAGCGCGAGGGCGTGCCCGATGCTCACTATGTGGGAGAGCTGTACTACCAGGCGCATCGTGGCACGTACACATCGCAGGCCAAAATCAAGCGCGGCAACCGTAAGGGCGAGGTGGCGTTGCGCGAGGCCGAGATGTGGGGCGCGATGGCGTCGGCGTTGGCCGGATATACCTATCCCATGAATGCCATGGACCAGGCCTGGAAGGGTCTCCTACTGAACCAGTTCCATGACATTCTGCCGGGCTCTTCCATCGAGCGAGTGTACGAGGAGGCTGAGGCGTTGCACGCCGCAGTCATCGAGGAGGCCGAGAACATAGCCGTCGATGCACGTAGCGCCTTGGTGGAGGAAGATGACGCGCTGACGGTGTTCAACAGCCTGTCTTGGGGGCGCGATGCCCTTATCAAGCTGCCTGAGGGGACTCAAGCGGCCAAGACCGCTGACGGCGCGCCTCTGCTATCACAGGTCACGCCAGAGGGAGCGTACGCTCAGGTACCGGTGCCATCCTGCGGCTGGACCACGGTCATGCCCGTAAACGAGGCCCCTTTGGCCGTGCCTTTGGACGATGTGGTAGCTACATCCACAACTCTGGAGAACGATCTATTGCGGTTCACCTTTGACAACAAGGGCCAGATTACCAGCATCTGGGACAAGGAGACCGAACGCGAGTGGGCCACTGATCCTTGCAACGCTTTCAAGATGTGGCGTGACTTGCCCGCCAGTTGGGATGCCTGGGATATCGACAGCAACTACCCCGAGTTCCCGGTGGCGCTCGATGGCGAGGCAGAGATCGAAGTGGTGTGCACTGGCCCTCTGATGGGCCGGCTTCGTATCACGCGGATGCTGAACCGGTCTCAACTGACCCAGACGGTGACGCTTTTGCGAGGTAGCCGCACTCTGGTGTTCGACAGCGAGATCGACTGGCAAGAGACTCACAAGCTACTCAAGGTGGTTTTTGCGGTAGACCTGCATGCGCACGAGGCGCTGCATGAGATCCAGTTCGGGCATATCGCCCGACCTAACCACCGCTCGCGGCCCTTTGACGCCGACCGGTTCGAGGTCTGCAATCATCGCTGGACCGCGTTGACGGAGAGCAACCGCGGCGCAGCCGTGCTCAACGACTGCAAGTATGGCGTGAACGTGGTCGGGAACGATATCGGCCTGACCTTGTTGAAATCCGCCACCGCCCCCGACATGCACGCCGACAAGGGCCTGCAGCGGTTCACCTACGCGTTCCATTGCTGGAACGGGTCGTTCGACGAGAGCGACGTCGTGCGTAAGGGGTATGAGCTCAACGTGCCTGTCACGGTCCAGGAGGGCGACGGCGGCAGCGCATCGATCCTGCAAGTCGATGCGCCTAACGTCATCATCGAGGCGGTCAAGCCAGCCGAGGATGGCTCTGGGGATATGGTGGTAAGGCTGTACGAGGCCAAGCGCGCGGCGACGCGATGCGTCCTCAGCACCGCGCTTGCCGTCGAATCGGCGGAACGTACCGACATGCTCGAAAACACACTCGAGGCCGTGACGGTCACCAATGGGCGGATTCCCTTGGAACTGCGGCCCTTTGAGATCGTGACGCTCAGGCTGTGTCTTGGCGACAATGAGAGGATGCGAGCCGCACTGGCTACGGTCATGGAAGAGGTGTCGGTCGACTAGTCCCTGGCACAAGGAGCGCACGCGGTGCGCCTCGAGCTGGTTGGTCCTACAGATGTCTGGCAGGTCATTGACGAGGAACTGGCTGCTTGTGGCTGGTCGGTTATGACAGACCAGGCGGCTCGGTGGACTGAGTTCTGGTATGATACGCCCGGATTCGCACTGTTACGATGGGGCGCGACGCTCGTACGCGTGAACGATGACGATTGGCGCCTGCATGTGCCGGCACGTGCAGGCGCCCGGGCCCGCGATGTCACGGTAACGGAGGATGTGACGACACCCCCCTCCTGCATCGCGGACGTGGTTCGGCCGCTGGTGCGAAGTTGGGCGGTTCAACGCCTTCTGACCACAGAGCTTACATGCCGGCGCGTCGGCTTGGGGCACGGGGATGGGGAGCACCTCGTTACCCTGTCCCGTGAGGAGCGATCCGTGCTGGATGGCCCCGGTGTGGGTCAGACGCTGACGTCTTGGGCCATTGAGGGGGACGGGCAAGAGGCCTGGCAAGCGCTGGAAAAGATCTTGCGGAAGAGAGGTGCCCGCAGGAGCGCGCCTGCTGCGGTGCGAGTGCTGGGTAGCGCTGCGCGGGGGCCGGCGGATGTGGTGATTGCACCGCTGGGGCGGAGCGCATCGGCTGCCAGTGTGCTGGGCGTTGCTCTGGCTCGCGATATAGAGGAGCTGCTGTTCCGGCTCGCTGGCATACCGCTGGATGAGGACCCGGAAGATGTTCATCGCGCGCGAGTCGTCACGCGTAGGATGCGAGGCGTGTTTCAGACGTTTGGGAAGCTGTTTCGCCCCGAGACGACTACCGTGTTAGTGGAGGATCTCGCATGGCTGGCCGATCAGCTCGGACCCGTTCGTGACGCCGATGTGATGCTGGAGCGTCTCGAAGAGACCTCTGCGATGCTGAGCGAGGACAATCGTCCCGCTGCGGATGGCACGGTGAAGCTGCTCGCGGAGCAGCGGCGGAGCTGTTGGGGTAAACTGCTGAGTGCTATGCGGATGCCTCGATGTGTGAGGCTGCTCGATAGCCTAGTGGCATTGGTCTCTGAGGGGCTGCCGCTGATGGTCCCGGCCAAGAAGCCTGCGCCTCCTGTATTGTCTAGGTACACGCGCCAACGCTGGCGCCGTCTCCAGCGACAGATCAAGCGGATGCCCGCAAATCCCACTGAGCAAGACCTTCATCGCTCTCGTATCGCTGCAAAGCGCGTGCGCCATGCCTGCGAGACTGTCGCGCTGGTTGTGGGCAAACCAGCCAGGCGTCTGGCAGAGAAGGTGGCAGCACTGCAGGATGCATTGGGTGCGCACCAAGACGCGGCAGTGCTTCGGGATTGGTTGCGTCAGGTAGCGCGGGAACACCCCGATCTAGCCCTCGCGGCGTCCGAGCTGGCTGGGGTCGAATCAGCTCGCATAGAGGCCACGGCTGCCGTCTGGCGCGAGATCTGGGACGCCATGGACCGCAAGCGGTACTGGCGGTGGATGTGTGGCTAAGCGCCGCAGCGCATGGTGAACGGGGACTGCTCGGATGATTTGGTTGGGATGGGCTAGCGCAGTCGCGGATTGGTCAGCGTCTTGAGGCCCAGTCCCAGGAAGCTAAGCCCGCTTCAGCCACGATGACATGCTGCATCTCTCACAGGGACCGCGTGAACGCCATGGGCAGCGCGGCTGGCAGGAGGTGTCTCGTCAGGATGTGGGCATGGGTGGCTCCGATGGATCGCGCCACCAGCGCGTAACCACGGATTCGCTCAACCAGCCGAACGGACCGAAGAAACAGGGTGCCCAGCCCGAGCCTCGCGTTCGCGTCTAGGAGTGCTCCGAGGCCAAAGGCTGGCGATGAGGGTTCGCAAACGGGGTGACGCGGCATGGCCCCGTGCCGC
>CAZTMY010000125.1:6399-6998 GCA_964614895.1 uncultured Anaerolineales bacterium | reverse complement strand
TTGAGAATCACCTGGCTCAGGAGCACCGGGTCCCCGTAAAGGAGCTCCGAAAAGGGCTCGACATCCACCCAGAGCGTGATTCCCCTGGCGCCGACCATGCGCGCCAGGATCGCCTGGACGCCGGCTGCGACCGTCTTCCCCACGCGCCTGGGAGTGAAACCTTGCCCTTGACCTGAATAGGATAGGCGTTACAATCTCACGCATGGGGGTGGTACCTCACAGTAGGCAAGAGAGAGGGGGAGAGAACACCATGAAAGGCAGCTTCTGGTTATGGGCCACGACGCTAGTGCTTTTGGTCTCTCTGGCAGCTTGTGGGCTCGAGGCAGCGCCTACGCCGACCGCTGTACCACCAACGCCGAAGGCCGAACAGGCCTCGGCCAAGGCCACGACGGCTTCCAAGCAGCCAACGGCGATGCCCACCGAAGGGACAACGGCGGAAGAGCCGAACGATGAGCCCAACCTGGCGACGTCGATCGAGCCAGGGATCTACCAAGATGCGCTTTCGGAAGATGACCAAGAGGACTGGTATACCTTTGCCGTCGACAACGGTCAGATCCTGGGCCTCTCCTTTACCGCCGGAGAGGACGCCGAGGAGATGT
>CAZTMY010000125.1:0-6299 GCA_964614895.1 uncultured Anaerolineales bacterium | reverse complement strand
CGGTGCAGGTGCTGGACCCCGACCTGGGCGAGATCTGGTACGAGAACGACATCGCCCCGACGCTAACGGCCGAGATGACGCGAATAATGGGCTCCGACTCGGGTGGTAGCTACTATGTGGGCGTGCGCTATGGCAAAGGCAGCTACACATTGGCGCTGACCATCGAGAATCAGGATGACGCCGGCTCCGGCGGCGACGCCAGCGACGAGCCACTCTATGCCCTTGAGGTAGAGCCCGGCTCTTATTCCGGCCTCATTGGCGACTACGACGAGGTCGATTGGTACACCTTTGCCGTTGGCGATGGCCAGGTCCTGAGCCTGTCCTTTACCGCCGGAGAGGACGCCGAGGAGATGTCGGTGCAGGTGCTGGACCCCGACCTGGGCGAGATCTGGTACGAGAACGACATCGCTGCGGGCGCCACTGAAACTTTCTCGTTTGATAGCGAGGATCTGGCCGCAACCGGCGAATCATACTATCTTGGCGTGCGCTACGGCCGAGGAAGTTACACGGTCACCTTCCAATAGGCAACGCAGCAAGGGACTGCTGGCGCCAGCGGACAGGCCGCGGAAGGCAGACGAATGCTGTGCTGTGCCTTCTACATGGAAAAGAGGCGCGGATCCATTGCTCCCATCAGCCCATCCCGGCGGTAAGATCATGACAGCACTGCGCGGGTCAAAAGTGCGCCGGACCATACAGGGGGAGCTAGAGCCGAGGCGCTTGATCTGATCAAGCAGCAGGGATCGCGCGGCATCGTATCGTGGCGTCAAGCGAGTTCGCGGCGAACGACGACCTTTGCCGCCCCAGAGCGCGCGCCGCGTCGTTCTCCCACTGCTCCACATAGCGTATCCCCTAGCGTCCCGCAGAACGGAACGCTAGGGGATACACGCGCCCCTCGCGGCAATTCGGCGAAGAGCTAGGCCCGCGCGCTTGGGCTACTTGGCCACATATCCCAGCGTCGGCGCCCACGAGACGCCATCCGCAATCCACCCCGCCGGCCCAGTGACCTCAAAGCGGATGATGTCGCCCTCGGTAACAGGTACATCATCCAACACGACCTCGTAGCCATCGCGCTCTTTGCCGCTGCACTCGAGATGGCTCCACAAATCCTGGCCATTCTGAGTGATGCGCAGTTGCACCTGAGCGCCGCCAGCATAGGTCTTGACCGCGCGGCCACGGATGGCCAGCTTGCCGGCAGCAGGCACCTTCCAGGCGCGCGCCACGCTCGTCCCGGGCTCTGCCGCGAACATCTCGTGGCGACTAATCCAGGCCAGCTTGTCGTCCTCGTCATAGGTCCACACTTGGCGCGCCTCGTCGTAGAACGGAAGGTCCTGCCAGTCGCCGCCGGAAGTGCGCACTTGGTACCGCCAGCCATTCTGCCCCTGCGCGGCGGCGAAATCATTGATCGAGTTGGCCAACTCGCGACCGGCCTGCAGGTTATTCTTGAGCTGAAAGTTCACAAACTCACCGTGATAGAGCGGCCGTCCCGGCTCGTGCACCAGGTTGTCGCGGATGACGCCCGTGGCCAAGTTCCCGCCATAGTGGTGGATACCACCCGAGCCATCCTGCCCGCCATGGGTACTCCGGCCGTTATCCTCGAAGGCGTTGCCCGAGACCTCATGCCCCTCGCTGTACGACTCTACGCCATGGATATCGAGGAACTCGACCCCCGGCCCCGCGTTGTACCCGAAAAAGTTGTTCCACAGCTTGACTTGGCGCGTCGAACCCTCAAAGTCGACAGCACACTGGTCAACCGAACCCGAATCGGGGGTACGCGTGAAGGCGTTGTTGATAAAGCGCACGTCCGTCACCCCGCCGAGAAAGACCATCGCCGTGCCAGAGGTGGTGAATTGCCCGCAGCACCTGTCCAACCAGGAGTTCATTATGTTGACGCGAATGCTGCGCACCAACCGCAACGAGTCGGGGATGCCGCCGGGGTTGGGGCCGTCATCGTCGTGCAAGTAGAGGTGATTGAGGGAAACGTCGTGAAAGGCGTACACGTTCTCGCCCGTAACGTTGCCACCATCGAACGGGTCAATGGCGATGCTATCGCCATTATGGCAACCCTCGATATAGTCCAGATTGATCCCTCTGCAGACGTACTGCTCGGGTGTGAGCTCCTGCTTTTTGCTGGTAATCAGAATGCCAGCCGAAAGGGCGGCGCAGTCGGCGCGGGCCTGGACGCGCGCGGGTCCCTCGGCCATGTCACGCACAAAGATGCCGTAGCAGTGGTGGACATAGATGTGGTCCATCCGCAGCCCCTCGTGCATCGGCGTCTCGTAGAGCACGAGGATGCCCACACCAGCGTGGCCGACCTCGACATTCGAAATGCGCCAGTGGGAGACGTCGTGCAGCACGATGCAACGCTCAAGCGGGCCGCCATTGCGGATGATCTTGGGCAGCGGGCCCTCGCCGTAAGCGTCGATGGCGCAGCCGCCAAAGCCCTTCTCGCCCGAGTCCTTCACGGTGAGCTGCTGGTTCCAGCATGAACCGCGCTCGAGCATGATCCGGTCGCCTGGGCGCAGCGCGATCTGATGCACCGGGGCAAAGTCGGCCCAAGGATGCTCGGGCGAGGTGCCGGCATTCGCATTGCTGCCCTTGCCACCCGGCTTGTTGCTGATGAAATAGTTCATCCGTGTCGCTCCTTCATTCGTTGGGGCAAAGACATCCAATTCTCACTCACCACCGTGATCAGCCTGCCTTCCGGCCAGCGCCAGGCCGGCCCCGAAGCCCAGGCAGATGCACGAGAGATCGTCTTTGCCACACACTGTGTTCTGGTCCTGTATGGCCACGCGTGACGCGTTCCCACCGTGGCGGCCTCGCTACGCGACATATGCCACCGTCGGCGCCCAGGAAACAGCATCGAGCTCGCTCTTGGCCACACCCGCGACCTCAAACCGCAATACATCGCCCGCGCGCACTCTAACATCGTCCAGATTGGTCTCAACGCCACCCCAGTCTCCTACCGGCACCGCCTGCTCACGCCACAGGGGTTGCCCATTGAGCGTGATGCGAACGCTAACGGCGGCGCCATCTAGCTGCCACTTTACAGCCAGCCCGCGCACCGCGACCGAGCCGTCACGTGGAGCCTGCCAAGCACGTGCCGTTTCGGCATTGGGGTTGGTGCTGCAGAGCTCGTAGCGGCTGATCCAGGCGCTCTTGCCAGGCTCACCCTCCAGCCAGGTTTGCCTCTCGGCGTCATAGCGAGCCATGTCACGCCACGCCTTGCCCACCGTGCGCGTCTGGTATCGCCAGCTCCCGGCGCCCTGCTCCCCTGCAAAACCGTGCATGGCGTTGAATAGTGGCCCGACGGCCTTGAGATTGTTCTTGAGCTGGAAGTTCAGAAACTCGCCGTGGTAGAGCGGCCGCCCCTGCTCGTACACCAGGTTGTCGCGAATGACGCCCGTGGCAAAGTTCCCGCCATAGTGGTGGATACCACCCGAGCCATCCTGCCCGCCATGCGTGCTGCGGCCGTTTCCCTCAAACGCGTTGCCCGAGACCTCGTGCCCCTCGCTGTATGACTCCTTGCCCCAAATGTCGAGGAACTCGACGCCCGGACCAGCGTTCTGCCCAAAGTAGTTGTTGCGTATCTTCACCTGGCGCGTGGTGGCCTCAAAGTCGATAGCGCACTGATCGTTGGAGCCGGTATCTGGCGTGCGGGTGAAGCTGTTATTCAGAAAAAGCAGGTCTTTGACACCAGCGATGAACAGCATCGCTGTGCCAGAGCTGGTATACCGTCCGCAGCACTTGTCCATAGACGAGTTGATCAGGAGCAGATGCTCACACCCTACGAAGCGCAGCGAGTCGGGAATGCCACCCGGATTGGGGGCATCGTCATCGTGCAGATAGAGGTGGTTGAGGACGAGGTCGCGCATCGGGTAGCAGACCTCTTTGCGCGCGCTTCTGACCGCCTGGATGGATAGGCTATCGGCATTGTGGCAGCCCTCGATCCCGTCGATGTAGACATCTCGCAATACCACCTCATCCGGCTGCAGTTCCATCGGCTCGCAGGTGATGTGAATGCCCGACGCGATGCCGATGCGGTCAAGCTGCGCCTGCCGGCGTGCTGCGCCGTCGCCCATGTCCCGCAAGAAGATGCCATAGCAGTCGTGGACGAACAGGTTCTCCAACACCAAGCCCTCGTGCCCTGGGGTAGTGTAGATGATCAGGAGGCCACAGCCGCAGTTGCCCACCTCCAGGTCACGCACCTTCCAGAAGGAGCAGTTGTTCATCCGCACGCCACGCTCCAGCGCATCACCATTGCGGATGATGCGCGGCCGCGGACCGGTGCCATAGGCGCCAAGCTCGCACCAGGCCTCGCGTGTGCCCGAATCGTTAATGACAAGCTGCTGGTTCCACGTGCAACCGCGCTTGAGCAGCACCTTGTCCCCAGGCGCCAGCGACCGCTGGTGCAGCGGCGAAAAGTCGCGCCAGGGGGTGGCCTCGCTGGTACCATCGTGGGCATTGCTGCCAACTCCCGGCTCATTGCTGATGTAATAGCTCGTCATAGCCTCTCCTTTGCAGCGATAGCAATCACCAAGCTCTCGTGTAGCATGGCCCCACGCACTGCTTGCACAGAGAGCGATTATCTCCCAGAGGATGAGATGTCCCCCGTCCACCTCTCGCTGAGCATGCTAACGCGTTCCTCCTCCTGCGTCAATGGCCCCGCACGTCAACCCGGGGTTGGCGCATCTGCGTCGTCAAGTGGCACAGCAGGAGTACCTCCGTTGCGGAGCATGGCCGATGCTCGACGTCTCGCGCGAATGGGCCAAGATCCACCACCCGTCATGGATGTCCATCAGGATCGCCCCCACCAAGCGCTCCCCGGAGGGCACGTCCGGGAAGATGCCCACCACGCTGCCTCAGCGCTTGATCTCTTGGTTCAGCCGTCAGCGGGTTGGCGGAGTAGATGCGCGCCTTTGGGTGAAATGCGCCGCATAATGTCCCAAACGCATCTCATCCGTCTAGTCCATAGAGCGGGGGCTCAAGCAAGCTCGGGAGGGTTGGGGTATGCGTCAGTCCCATAGCTTTCGCAGCATAGACCGCCACGGCTACGCACCCTTGCCTTACAGATGAGGGCCGGCAGCTCCCGGGAGGTCATCTATGCCGAGGGAAGCACGTCCTCAGTCGTCAGCCACCCCCGGCCAGGAAAGAGCCGCGCTACCTGAGGCGCAAAGAGGGGAGAGGAGCTGAGAAGCCGCGGCTCGTCGTCGGCGATGACTTTACCCTCACTCAGCAGCACCACGCGCTCGGCAACCTGCGCGACCAGCTCGACGTCGTGAGTCACGAGCAAGATGGCCATCCCTTGGGCCTGCCAGCCGCGCAGTATTTCCGCCAGGACGCGCTTGGCCTGGTAGTCCAGGCCCCGGGTGGGCTCGTCCAGCATCAGGACTTGCGGTCGCGTCACGGTGATGGCGGCCAGAGCGACGCGTTGCCGCTGTCCTACGCTCAAATCGCGAGGATAGCGTGTGCGCACCTCCTCAAGCCCGAGACTTGCTAAGAGCGCCTCTGGATCCAGAGGCGGCCGCTCGAGCAGGCCATGGTTCCGCAGAGTCACCGAGAGCTCGTCCGACACGGCATCGGCAAAGAGCAGGTCGTCGGGGGACTGGGGGAGATAGCCGATTTGTCGGCAGATGTCCGCGGCATCCTTACCCAAGAGGGATTGCCCTGACAGTTTGATGTTGCCTCGCTGGGGTCGCAGTAGCCCAACGATACACCGGAGCAGCGTCGTCTTGCCCGATCCATTGCGCCCCATGAGCGCCACCAGTTCACCTTCACCGATGCTGAGATCGACGTCACGCAACACGGGCTCCCCATCATACGAGAAGCTCAAGCCCTCGACCTGTAGCCGATCACGCGCGCCGCGCGAGGGAGACACACGCGGACCGGCCGCAATCGTCGTGGTACGGGCGAAGGATCTCCCCTCCTTGATGGTCAACGGCAAGGGCGACCATCCAAAGGCCTTGCCCAGCGTCACCAAAGGCGGACACAGGGGCATCTGGGGCAACACGTCACGTGGTGATCCGCTCAACACAGGCCTGCGCGGCTCGAGGTAAACGAGCTGATCGACGTACGGCAGAACACGCTCCAGCCGGTGCTCCGCCATGATGATGGTCAGCCCTAGATCGTGGTTCAGCCTGATGAGGGCCTGAAGCACCTCCTCGGCAGACTGCGGATCGAGTTGCGAGGTAGGTTCATCCAGCACCAGCACCCGCTGGCGCTGAGCCAGCGCGGCGGCGATGGCGACTCTTTGCTTCTCGCCACCGGAGAGCTCCGCCAACGGCCGATGGCGCAGTGCGGCC
>CAZTMY010000124.1:685-7029 GCA_964614895.1 uncultured Anaerolineales bacterium | reverse complement strand
TCGTTTCTAGTTGGCGGACGCACACAACAGGGTTGGCTGCATGACGGGAAACGGACTAGACGCCAAGAGGAACCACAAAGCGGCGTGCCGTGCTAGATCGCCATCACCAGCCTGATACGCTATTATAGGTTGTCGGCGAATGGTCTGTCAAAGATCGGGGGATGCTGCCACTGCCGAGCCGCGAGCAGGCAATGGTGGCTTGTAGTGTTCACGTCATGGCTTCCACCAGGGTTTGGCGCAGTATTTGGACCGGGAATAAGGCCAAAGGGCTTGACAACTTCTGTTGACTAGTATATGATTTATGCAACATTAAATCATATAATTGATCGAAACAAGGAGTGCTGCCTCATGGCAACAGCCCCCCACCCGGAACTGGAACCCTCCGCGGACCTGCCGGATATCGGGACGGTCAACGACGCCGCTGAGGCCATGCTGGCCGATCTCGAGCTCAGCCCGTTAACCTGCCGCACCTATCGCTATGGCTTGCAGGCGCTAGTACGCTACCTTCATATCGTTCGCGAGGATGACGCTGCCGCGGACGCTTTGGCACCCATCGGGTTGGGCGCCATTGACGAGGAGACACTCGCCGGCTTTAACCGCTGGCTCCGTGAGGCCTACCCCGATCTCTCCTTGCCGCCTGAGGAGCGTGGCGGCTCAACTCGTACCAGTCGTACTTATCTGGTAGCTGCCCGGCGGCTGATGAACTGGCTAGATCTGCGAGGGCTGCTCCCTGAGGGGGTCTCCTACGACCGCATGTTGCGCCGCATCGACCAGGGACGCGGCAGCAGACGTCGGGGCTACAAGCAACGCAAAGTGGATCCAGAGGTGGCAGCGATCATTACCCACTATCTCCATCAGCCCCTGCCCAAAAAGCGTGGCAGCGCGCGCCGCCTGGCTCTACTCCGCAACCGGGCACTGATGTCGCTCCTGTACGATACGGGGATGCGCATCAGCGAGGCGCTGGCGCTGCGACGCGAGGATGTGCTGGACGGTCGCGCTAACCGCATCCGCCTCACCAAGACCAAGAACGGCAAACCTCGCACGGTGTTCCTGGGCGACGAGACCCGCCGCCTGATCCAAGCCTACGTGCGTGAGCGAGACGACAATGTCTATGCACCCTTGTTCGTCTCGCATGGGCGCGGCAAGGGCACCGCCATCACTCCTTCGCACGCCTGGCACCTGGTCAAGCAGGCGGCCAAGGCCGAGGGTCTCTACGAGAACACATCGCCCCACTCGCTGCGACACCGTCGCGCCCAGGATCTGCTGGACGAAGGCATGCCACTGGAATGGGTCGCGGCGCTGCTGGGACACCAGCACGCGGACACGACCCGCACTGTCTATGCGTGGGAGACAGACGAGGAGATGCTAGCCGACATGATGGCTACCTACGGCCTGTCGCCTACCGAAGCTTTGGAGAAACAACGAGATAAACTAGGCTAAAACAACAAAGATAGATATAAAACATATAACCACAACACTTCAACATCCCTACAGCCATCACTACCAGCTCCGGATCAAGCGTGTTGACACAACGACGTGCCTTGCTTTCTTGCGAGCATCCGCCGCACGGGCTATGATAGACAACCGTCGTGTTATTCAGTATGAGAGGTTTGCGCATGAGCCGTAGCCGCATACTCGCACGTTTCGTTCCTGGCTTTGTCGCGCTAGCTTTGGTGGGATGCTCTGGCCTTCAAGGCAGCACACCCGCCCCCACCCCCGATCCCTGGGATGCCTGGGATCAGTCCTACGTATCGGTCACGGGACGAGTGGTGCCCGTAGAACGGGCAGAACTGGCCTTCGTCCAGCCTGGCCGTGTGCTTGAGGTCCTGGTTCATGAGGGTGACCGAGTGGAGGCCGGCCAGCTTCTGGCTCGGCTGGACGATGCCGAGCTCATAGCGGCAGTAACTCGGGCCGAAGCTGGGCTAGCCCAAGCTCAGGCACAACTGGCCAAGCTGCAAGCTGGCGTCCGTGAGGAACAGGTAGCCGTGACCCGCGCCGCCGTTGAGCAGGCGCGTGAAGCAGTCGCGACCGCCGAGCTGGGAATTGCATCCGCCAACGCGCAGGTTGGCATCGCTGAGGCAGCCCTACAGGCGACACAGGCTCAGTTGCAACAGGTCCGCAACGGCCCCCTACCAGAAGAGATCGAGATAGCCAGGCAGCAGGTCGAGCTGGCCAAAGCGCAGCGCTACGCCGCCCAAGGCCAACGTGATGCCGTCGGAGGGCAGCGAGATCGCGCAGCCTCGTCGCCTGATCCCGCGGTGCGTTTCTCCTACCAACCTGGTTCCTACGAAGCAGCGGACGGCCAGGCGATGGCGGCTGAAAATCAGGTTGCCATTGCCGAGCTTCAGTATGAGCTCCTGAAACAGGGTGCGCGACCCGAGCAGATCGCGGCGGCGGAGGCCCAGGTGGCTCAGGCTCAGGCCTCCTTGGACGCTGCCCTGGCAGCCCTGGACGTTGCCAAAGAGCAACGTGACGCGGCAGAAATAGGCGTCGTTCAGGCGGAGGCCCAGTTGGCCCTGGTGACCGCGGAACCGACAGCCGAGGATCTGGCCTTGGCAGAGGCTAGCGTGACGCAAGCGGAAGCTGCGCTGGAGCAAGCGCGCGCCGCCCTGACGCGGGCGCGGCTGACTTCTCCCATCGCTGGCATCGTGGCCCAGGTAGACCTACGCGCGGGTGAGATGGCTCCGGCCGGCGTACCGGTCATCTCGGTGGGCAGCCTGGACGCCTTCCAGATTGAGACCACTGACATGGATGAGATCGACGCCGCGCGTGTCCACGTGGGCGACGAGGTGCAGCTCCTGTTCGACGCTCTGCCTGAACTACAGTTGACCGGCCATGTCAAGAGCATTGCTCTCAAGGCGGGCGCCGGCCTAGGTGGCACCGCGTATAAGGTCGTAGTGGCGCTCGACGATCCGGCTGAGGCGCTACGCTGGGGGATGACCGCCAGCGTGGACATCAAAGTTGACTCGGGAGCTGAGTGACGCCATGTTGAACCGCCCCGAACCGACCCGGGTAGCCAAGCCACCGCTCATTCGCGCCGAAGGACTTACGCGCATCTATGGCGACCAGGTGCAAGTCTATGCCCTTAACGGTGTCAGCTTTGAGGTACAAGAGGGCGAGATGGTAGCCGTCATGGGCCCCTCAGGGAGTGGCAAATCCACGCTACTCAACATGATCGGCGCGTTGGACCGCCCTACAGAGGGACGAATAATGCTCAACGGCCAAGATCTGGCCAAGGTCCGTGATCTAGACCAATTCCGGGCGCACACTGTTGGCTTTGTGTTCCAAATGCACAACCTCATTCCTACCCTCACGGCCCTGGAGAACGTTGAGGTGCCCATGCGCGGCCAGATTGCATCGGCTCGCAAACGACGTGCACGTTCGAGTGATCTCTTGGCGCTGGTTGGTCTCTCTACACGCGAGGACCACCTTCCGAGCCAGCTTTCTGGCGGGCAGCGCCAGCGCGTCGCCATTGCACGAGCGCTCGCCAATGACCCGTCCCTGATCCTAGCTGACGAGCCCACGGGTAACCTGGATAGCGTCAGCGGAGAGGAGATCATCGCCTTGCTGCAACGTCTGAACCGCGAGCAGGGAACCACGGTGCTGGTGGTGACCCACGATCGCAATGTGGCCCGCGCCACCCAGCGGATTCTGCGGATGAGCGATGGGCGCATCGCTGAAAGCTACCTGGTGCGTGATCCTCTCACCGAGGACTTGCGCTTACTGGCACATAGTGAGCTAGGCCAGCGCATCATCGCCCGCGACGTCAAGGCATTGGCCGACACCCCCTTTGCGCGGGATGGCGCGTTGACCGAGACCACCGAGCGGCTCTCGCGTACGCTCCAGCGCTTGCTCTAGTGAGGCCATCGTGATACTCAAGGGGCTCTGGCGCCGCAGGACGCGCACCGTCACTACGCTAGCGGGCATTGCCATCGGCATCGCGGCCATCATCACCTTGTCCGGCCTGGCGCGGGGCATCACCGAGAGCTACCTAGAGGTCACCAACAGCTCCGAGGCCCACCTGGTGCTACAGGCCGTGCAGGGCGAGGGGCAGGCGCTTACCCTGGGAACGCCCTTTGATGCGTCGCTACTGGATCGCATCAAGATCCTACCCGAGGTGCGCGCCGCCGACGGTCTGCTCTACTACCTTGCTCGGGTGGAGGGCTTGCCCTTTTTTGTCGTCTACGGCGTCGATCCCCACGGCATCGCTATTACCCGCTACAAGATCACTGAAGGAGTCTCCTTGGCGGAGGCCCATAGCCGACGAGACGGTCGGCCTATGCTGCTGGGCAACATAGCGGCCGACAAGCTGGACAAGGGCGTAGGCGATAGCGTCCGCGTGGGCGAGAGTCTGTTCCGTGTGGTGGGCATCTATGAGACCGGTATCTCCCTCTTCGATTCGGGCGGCGTGATGGCCTTGAGCGACGCTCAGGCGCTGGCCGGTATGCCCAATCAGGTTATGTATATCGGCATCCTATTGCACCACCCCGATCGGGTTGACGCCTTTCGTGAGCGGCTGGAGCGTATCCTACCCCCCGATGTCGAGGTCGCAGGCACCCAGCGTGGTGAAATGCTCCTGGAGATGCTAGAGTACCTGGACATCTTTGCTTGGCTAGTGGCCATCGTCGCGGCGATGGTAGGCGGCGTGGGCATGATGAACACCATGCTCATGAGCGTCCAGGAGCGCACCCGCGAGATCGGCGTCTTGCGCGCCGTCGGATGGAGCCCCGGGCGCGTGCTGCGTCTGATCGTGGGTGAGGCACTGCTGCTGAGCCTGACGGGCGGCGTGCTGGGGGTGGCCATGGGTGCCCTCCTCACCTACCTCGCGGCGCTTACGCCGGCGTTGGAGGGTTTTACCAAGGCCGGGGTGCCACCCGATCTGATCATGCAGGGCATGACGGCCGCTCTGATTCTGGGGCTTGTCGGCGGCCTCTACCCAGCTTGGCGGGCCTCGCGTCTGATGCCCGTGGAGGCCCTCAGTTACGATGGCGGCGCGTCGGCGCGTCAGCGAGCCGTTCAGATCCGCTTTGGCGGTATGGCACTGCGGTCGCTCTCTCGTCAGCGAACGCGGACCCTCCTGACCCTATTGGGCTTGGGCATTGCTGTCCTGGGGATGATGCTTATGTCAAGTATCTCGGAGGGGACCATCAAGATCTTCACCAGGATGTTCGGCACGGGTACCGAGATCACAGCTGCCGAGCGTGATCAGCCAGATACTAGCCTCAGCGTCATTGAAGAGCGAGTGTTACGCCGTGTGGAGGCCCTGCCCGAGGTCGAGTACGTCACGGGCGCGATCATGAGCGTTGTCAGCGTCCCCCGCGCTCCGTTTCTTGTCGTCACGGGGCGCGCGCATACCGATCCTGCCGTCAAACGGTTCCCTTTGAAGGAAGGACGCGTCTTTCGATCCAGTCGTGAGTGCCTGATCGGATGGAAGGCTGCGGAGGACATGCACCGTGACGTGGGCGACAGCATTGAGATGCTCGGAAGCCGCTTTCGCATCGTTGGCATCATTGAGACTGGCAACACGTTTGAGGACAATGGTGTAGTGATCCCCCTGCGCGAGGCCCAGCGATTGCTGAACAAGCCGGGGCAGGTGATGATCATGCAAATCAAGTTGGTGGACCCGTCTCAGACCGAAGAGCTGCTGGAGCGTCTGACGGCCGAGTACCCAGATCTGGTCTTCTCGCGAAGCAGCGAGTTCACCGAGGCCCTGCCCGACATGCAGATGATGGACCAGTGGATCACGGCTGTCTTTGCGATGATGGCTCTGGTGGGCTCGGTCGCGTTGATGAACACCATGGTCATGGCGGTGCACGAGCGTACCCGCGAGATCGGCGTGTTGCGTGCCGTGGGCTGGCGCAGGCGTATGGTCTTGCGTCAAATCCTCTTGGAAGGGTTACTGTTGACCAGCTTGAGCGCGGGCGTCGGGCTTGCGCTTACCATTGCCATGGTGGTCGGTTTGCATGCGTTGGGTGAATCCGTGCCGGGGGTGAGCCTCTATGCCGATTTGCTCGCGCTATCGCCTAGCGGAGTGGCTACGGCGGTGGCGCTGACCATGGTGGTGGGCGCTTTGGGCGGCATCTATCCCGCTTGGCGAGCGGCCCGGCTTTGTCCCGTGGAGGCTTTGCGCTACGAGTAGGCCATACGCCGCGAGTCCGAGCGCCTCAGTGTAGCAGGCGAGTTTTCGATCTTGGACCTTGCCGATCTTGGGCAGGATCTCTGTGTTGCGACGCATGGCGCCGCTGTGCCAACCGGCCGGCGACTTGCAGGAAGGATATTCTATGTCTCTATCATCCGATAGGCCTCGCAAGCAAGCCTTTTGGGCGCGCGTGGTCCTCTGGTGC
>CAZTMY010000124.1:0-675 GCA_964614895.1 uncultured Anaerolineales bacterium | reverse complement strand
AGGGCGAAAACTGTTCTGGTTGTTTGTAAGCGGCGTGGGCTTTGCCTCTGGCGCTACAGCCATGTGGTTTGCCATGAGTCGGACGGGCTGGAATCTGGACGTGCCATCACTGATGGGCGCCGCGACGACGCCAGAGCCCGCCAACGGCAGCGAGATGTCACGCGACGAGGCGATCGGCCTCCTGGAGCATATCTGGGATATCGTTGAGGCCGAGTACGTGGATCCCGAGGCGCTGGATACTACCGAGCTTTACCACGGCGCTGCTGCCGGCTTGGTGGCTGCTGTTGGCGATCCTCACACCGTGTACGTGGAGCCGGCGACAGCATCGGTAATGGAGGAGGACCTGCAGGGCACGTTCGAGGGCATCGGCGCCACTGTCAAGATGGAAAATGGTCGCGTGATTATCGGGCGGCCCTTGCCCAACAGCCCTGCTGAGGAGGCTGGGATTGAGCCGGGCGATGTGATTCTGGAGGTGGACGGCACCTCCCTGGAGGGCATGGGCCTCTATGAGGCTGTGGCACTCATCCGCGGTCCCAAGGGCAGCGTTGTCCGTCTGCTCATCGAGCGTGAGGGCGTGGAAGAGCCCTTTATCGTGCCTGTAACACGTGATAAGTTCGAAGCGCCCGTGGTCACTTCCGAGATGCTGGAGGGCGATATCGCTTACCTGCAACTGGC
>CAZTMY010000123.1:0-7072 GCA_964614895.1 uncultured Anaerolineales bacterium | reverse complement strand
CTTCACCGAGGCCGACTTGGCCAACATCCGCGCTCAGACATTAGTGGTGCATGGTGACCGGGACGCCCTTTTCCCGGTAGAGATCCCGGTAGCGCTCTACCGGGGTATCCCGTGGGCCTATCTATGGATCCTGCCCGGCTGGGGTCATGGCCCGCTGGAGCGCCACGCCGAAGAGATCCTCCAGCGTGGACAGCAATTCCTGTGCGCGGCTTGGGATGGGGCGTGAAAGCTAGCCCAAGGCCTCGTCGACGTAGGCGAATAGGTTACGCTCCACGTGTGGCGGCAGCGGCACGGTGATAGGCGTAGCAGTGGGCATCAGCACAAAGCGACCGCCTGGCGCGCCCACGTCCAACGTCCGCCTTACCTCATCACGCAACTCCTGCCCAGTGGCCAGTTCGAACATGCTCTCCTGGATGTTGCCCATCAGGCAGATCGTGTCGCCGATGGCACGCTTGACCTCGCCCAGCGTGATGTCGCCGCCCGGCGGAGCTTCGACAGGGTCTAGCGCATCCGGCTCGAGCTCGGAGATGAGGTCCAGCACTTGGCGCAACCGCCCGTGGCAATGCAGCCGCACTTGTTGACCGTAGCGATGAATCAGCTCAACGATGGGGCGATCATAGTCGAGCACAAACTCGCGGAAATCCGATGGCCTCATATAGGGCGGCGTGGCGAATTCGGCGCCGACCAGGCGAAAGAGCGGCCCCGCGCCCTGCTCGAGCAAGGACTCGGTCACATGGAGCATCCGCTCCAGCGCCCAGTCAAGGAGGGCTCGGACGCGCCGGCGATCAAAGGCCACTAGCTCCAAGAGGGCCTGGAATTCCATCAGATAGCCCGCAGCGCCGATGGGATCGCCGATATCCACCAGGGGGATGCCACGTTCACCTACAGTACACTGGATCTCATGCACGCCGCTGATATCCACAGGCGCTTGCTGGTAGGGCAACGACAGCAGCCGGTCCACGTCGTCGCCATCTTTCAAGAGGTACTCGATAGTCCAGGTGGTATACGTGGCTGGATTGCGGCGGGTGACAGTCCGCAGTGGCCCCTTGGGGGTGCGCACGCGGGTGACGGTGATAGTGCTCGTGCCTTTGCGGGATAACTCGTGGCTCACCAGGTCCTCCCCTCCGGCGCTCATCAGAAAGCCCATAGGGCCCGGGATGCCGCCCCCGCAAAAGACCATATTGTCGAGCCGTTCGCGGGCCGTCCGCCGGATCGGTTCATAGGAGGCATGGTCGGGGCACGCAGCCGACGTGAACCCGTCGATCTCGTACAGCGACACGGGCACGCGATCCGTTGGCTCACCACGCAAGGTAGCCAGCAAACGTTGCCGCGGCGTCATCGTCTCCAGCACAACTCTCTCCCTCCATCGAAGGCTTCACCCCTGTTCATCGGCCAGGCACACTTGGATATCTGGCTATCATACCCTTGTGGCTACGCACGCGCTACCGCTCTCGTTGGTACTAGACGAAACCATGCTGTTGTGCGCGGCCGAGCCCCAGAATGATGGCTATTCGTCCTCGTCCCAATCTTCCTTGTCCCAGTCCTCATCCTCCCAGTCATCGGCCCAATCGTCGTCCCAATCGTCATCCTCGTCGCCCTGTTCGATCTCGTCATCGTCCCAGCTTGCGCTGGAGACGACCCAGTCCAGCTCGACTGGGTGAGACTCGACGATCTCTAGCTCTGTGCGGCAAGAGGGACAGTGCAGGCGGACGCCGACGTCGGGCTCGCCCACTATCTGGATGGCTTGACCACAGTCGGGACAATACGCGATTGACATATCTCCTCCGTCTCCCGATTCCATGCCGACGGCCCGTACCGTCATCGCGCGTGACTATACAGCGCCAATGTGTAACCGATATGCCAAAGATGTGTCAATCACCCCATCAAACCCGCGCTATCGTTCACGAACTGGCACATATAGCAGGCCAGCTCGCTCAGCTACCAGGGGCTGACCAGACCGCGACGTGACCGCCTCCACCCGGCTACGATCAGCTCGCGCGCCCCGTCGCAGCGGCAACACTTGCCCCGCGATGCGACGTACCGCCCGCGCGCCCAGTCGCCCTCGTTCCGGGAGCGCCTCCGCTACCAGCCGCACAGCTTCCCAAGTAGCCGGCTCGCGCAACATATTCAGCGCTCGCTCGTAGAGCCACCGCTCGAAGGCCAGTGCCTCAGCCTCAGTGCTGCAGACACGCCGTGCCATGGCTCGTGCCTCACACCAATCCGATTCGCCTACCTCGTCCCAGCCTAGCAGGCGGCTGGCCGCCGGACCCGCCAGTTGCACCATTATGCGTCGTTCGAGCCAGAGGCGCGTGCGCGTGGAGGGGTTGTCGCGTTCCTCGCGAATTTCCAGGATTGGCCCCTGCACCATCCGCCCTCGGCTCTCTTCCGAAGCCATCACGCTGATATGCCGGAACGGCACCCGTAGCAACAGCGATACCACCGCATGGGCTGCCTCATGGTATGCCGCGTGCTCATGTTCGCTCAGTTGGCTTGCACCCCTCATATCACCGCCTCGCTGTAGTATAGCTCACAATCGTTCAACTCAGTTATGACACGTGTGCCCGCCACGCCAAACCTGCATCCTCACTTGCCAAAAGAATCGTTCACCCGTCGCTGGCGGGCGAGAGTCGGCATCAGGCGATACCAGCGGAGGCAGCTCCTCAAGCGGGCCGTAGGCGCGGATCTCGCCGCCTTACCCCGACAAGAGTGCCCCCTCGTCCACCCGCTCCTCGGCTTGATGCGGCTCCAGCGTCAAATCGGTGAGGGACTCTTCTAGGGTGTTGTGCCGCGCAGCCACACTCTGCAGCACGTCCAGATCTGGCTGCCGACGGGGATGATCGTCATATTGCCGCTCCAGGATGGGCTGGGTGCTGCGATAGTTGCGCTCCAGCTTGATGACACGGCAGTTCGCGAACAGTTCGGGGAACTCGATGATGTTGCGACTGATCTGTGGATGCTCGCGCAAGAGCTGCCGCAAGTTGCTTCTACGTCAAGGTCGCTTTCGGCCAGCTTGCCCGGTTCTTGACGGCAAGCTACCGTTCCCCTAGCGCGATGCGGAACAGCCGCAGCCAGTTACCGTGCATGATGGCCTCGATGGCCTCCTGCGGGTAGCCGCGCTCGGATAGGAGCTCGGGGATGCGCTGCAGATCCGCGATGGTATCCAGGTCGCGGGGGGTCTGCTCGGTGCCAAACCCGCCGTCTAGGTCGCTGCCGATGGCCGCGTGCGCGTGCGAGCCGGTCACTTGGCAGATGTGGTCAATCTGATCGGCCACGGCCTCCATGCCGACGACACTGGGATCTGTCTTGCCGCGGATCCAGCCTGGGTAAAGCATCCAGGCATCTAACGCGACGCCGATGACGCCTCCACGCTCGGAGATGGCGCGAATCTGGTCGTCGGTGAACTGGCGATCGCCAGGGACGAGGGCGCGGCAGTTGTTGTGGCTGGCGATAACAGGGCCGTCGTACAGCTCGATGGCCTCCCAGAAGGCTTGGTCGGCTAGGTGGCTGAGGTCGAGCACCATGCCCAGCGCCTGCATTTCGCGGAGCAGGGCGCGGCCATCACCGGTCAGGCCGCCGGGGCGGGATGTGCCGTGGGCGTAGCGGCTGACGCCATAGTGGGCAGGGCCCACAGCACGCAGGCCCTGTTCATACCAGTGTGCGACCCAATCGGGCTCGACTATGGGGTCGCCTCCCTCCATGCTGAGGATGTAGCCTATGGGAATGGGAGGTGCTGCCTTGCCAGCGTTCTGATTGCGTTCCCAGGCAGCTACGTGGTCGTCGAGCGCGGCAGCGTCGCGGATCTGACGTAGCCAGCCGCGTCGCTCTAGCGCCCGGTAGTAGGCGAGCTGGCCCTGGGCTTTGGCATAGGAAAGCTCCTGGCTGGCGGATCCTGGGAACCCGGGGACATCCGTCTCTGGCCGGGCCGTACGATCCAGCACGGTGGCAATGCAGATGCCAACCTCGGCACGGCGCAGCTCGGGCAGCGAGGTCGTGCTGCGACCGGCGCCCTTTTTCTCTAGGCCCGCCTCGCGGCGGCGGATCTCGTCTACCTCTAGGCAGAGGTCGCGGTTCCAGTCGATGGCGTTCCAGGCTAGGTCGAGGTGGGCGTCAAAGATCAGCATGGGGGCTATTCCTCGCTCTTGGCGGGCTGGTCGGTCGGCGTGGCATCGCTCTTGGTCGGGGCAGTGGGCTCTTTTTCCACGGGCTTGTCAGGACGGAACGGCTTGCCAACTACCTTGAAGCTCTCATTCAGGTAAGGCAGAGGTCCGCCCTCGATGGGTTGGCCGCCGCCCACCGATACGATGAAATCGCCGGGCTGGATCAGCGGCCTCCCGTTGCGGTCATGCACCACCATCTGCTCGGGAGTGATGGTGAAGGTCAACCTTTGGTCCTTGCCCGCTTCCAGGTGCACCCGCTGGAACCCCACGAGCTGGCGTATGGGGACGGGGTAGGGGGATCGCACGTCCTTCAGGTATACCTGTACCACTTCATCGCCCGCGCGATGGCCAACGTTGCGGACGATGACGCGCGCCTCCACCGATTCGCCGCCTTGGATCTCGCGGGGGGTCAGGGTCAGGCCATTGTACGCGAATCGGGTATAGCTGAGGCCATGGCCGAACGGGTAGAGTGGCTCGCCCTGGAAGAAGCGGTAGGTGCGTCCCTCCATGGCATAGTCCTCAAAGGGAGGAAGCTGCTCCACCGACCGGTAAAAAGTCACCGGCAGGCGGCCGCTCGGGTTGTACTCCCCAAAGAGCACCTCGGCTAGGGCAGTGCCGCCCTCCTCGCCGGGATACCAGGCCTCTACGATGGCTGGCAGCGCTTCATTGGCCCAGTTGATAGCTACGGCGCTACCGTTCAGGAGCACCAACACCGTCGGGACCGAGGCGAGGTACAGCTCACGAAGCAGGCGCTCCTGCACGCCGGGCAAGATGATGTCGCTGCGGTCGGCCTGTTTGGTGGCACCTTCCTCACCCTCGACTTTCTGCGAGAGGCCTAGGCAGACGATGGCCACCTCTGCTCGCTGCGCCACCTCGAGCGCCTCTTGCAGGCTCTCCTCGTCGCCCTCGGTGATCCCGCAGCCGCGGGCGTAGAGCACCTCGGCGTCCGGCCCCAAAAGATTGCGTACGCCTTGGAGTGGCGTCACCGCGGAGGAGGGCGTCCCGTTGTAGTTGCCTAACAACACCTCGACATCATCGGCGTTGGGCCCGATGACGGCTATTGTCTTGAGGTCGCGCGAAAGTGGAAGGAAATCGTCCTCGTTTTTGAGCAGGACGATGGATTGACGCGCTGCCTCTAGGGCCAGGGCGCGGTGCGCTGCGCAGTCATTGACCTCGTAAGGGATCTGAGCGTAGGGGACCCGCTCATCGGGGTCGAACATGCCGAGCTTGAAGCGGGCCGTGAACAGTCGCGTGACAGCACGATCGATGGTGGCCTCGTCGATGAGGCCTTGCTGGGCGGCCTCAAGGAGATGCTCATAGGTGGCACCGCAGTTGAGGTCGCAGCCCTCACGGACGGCCAGCGCTGCGGCCTCGGCGGGCGTCTCGACAAGCTTGTGGTGCGCCCAGATGTCTCTGATGGCGCCACAATCGGAGACGACATAACCCTCAAAGCCCCATTCGCCGCGTAGGATCTTGCCTAGGAGAGTGGGGCTGGCGCAGCAGGCCTCACCGTTGGTGCGGTTGTAGGCGCCCATGATGGACCACGCGCCTCCCTCGCGGATGGTGGCCTCAAAGGCGGGCAGGTAGGTCTCGCGCAGATCACGCTCGCTGACCTGCGCATCAAAATGGTGCCGGGATTGCTCTGGGCCGCTGTGCACCGCATAATGCTTGGGCGTGGCCACCACCTTCAGATAGTCCGGATCATCGCCCTGGAGTCCGCGCACAAAGGCCACGCCCATGCACGCCGTCAGGTAAGGATCTTCGCCGTAAGTCTCTTGGCCGCGGCCCCAGCGCGGATCGCGAAAGATGTTGATGTTGGGCGACCAGAAGGTGAGGCCGTAGTAGATGTCCCGGTTGCCCTCGCGGACAGCCTGGTGATGCTTGGCGCGGGCCTCATCCGATATGGCGGTGGCGACCTTGAACATGAGGTCGGGGTTCCAGGTGGCAGCGAGGCCGATAGCTTGTGGGAACACCGTCGCGATGCCTGCTCGGCCAACGCCGTGGAGGCACTCGTTCCACCAGTTGTACTCGGGCACGCTTAGGCGCTCGATGGCCGCCGCTGGGTGCACCATCTGGCTGATCTTCTCCTCCAGTGTCATCCGAGCGACGAGGTCCTGCACGCGCTCAGCGATGGGCAGGTCGGGGTTCAGGTAAGCTTGGGTGGGGTTGTCGGTCATTGTAGTTCCTCCTGTGAGGCCTCTGAGTTGCTACGCTCATAGAGAACGCTCTGGCCGCGTTTGCCCACGGGTGTGAGCGCGCCCATTTTGCGCAGGCAGTAGGCCATGCGCTGGGCCAGGCGGCGCCCGCGTCCCAGGGCATCGGCGAGATCGGCGGTGTCGAATGGCTCGGGCAGGTTGTTGGGCAGGAGCGCGGCCAGATCGTCGCGACCTCGAAACTGGCGCTGCTCTAACACGGCTACAAGTCGGTGGCCTGTGATGACCCAGCCTCGCCGGCGCCAGGCCTTGCCCGGCTGTCGCTCGCGCATCTCCTCCGTCTGCACCAGCGCGACCTCCAGGGTCAAATCAGGATGGCACAACAGATGCGGCATGGCCACGAGCTCGTCGAATAGGTCGGCGTAGATGCCGTGCTTGGGGGAGAGGCGGCGTGTGCGACGTCCGTCTTTATGCTGCTTGACGATCCACTTGTCTTGGGCGATGGGATAAACGACGCGCACGCGGTGAGTGGTTAGCAGCTCCTCGATCTTGGGTGCAAGAGAGGAAAAGCTGCCCGTTTGTACTTCGAGCAGGAGGTCGTCACGGACGATGTCCACACGGTAGCCCGCTACCTCCTCCTCGATGCGGTCGCCGGGTTGGGCGTACCAAGCCTTGAGCGCGGCGTGCAGGTGACCCTCGTTGTAGGTAGCGATGGCGGGGGGCGTTTCTGGCATCATTATGAGCCATTGCTCCCCTCGCTGG
>CAZTMY010000122.1:0-7149 GCA_964614895.1 uncultured Anaerolineales bacterium | reverse complement strand
ATAACGCGCACGTGTGGGCCACTCATTGCCGTGGCCGCCTCGGGAGTCATCGTATCCACTCTATCTACGAATGCAAATCGTGCTAGGTCAACGGCCTCGTCCAGGCAGCCCGCCTCCTCCTGTAATGCACCTGCCAGTACCTCCAGCCACGCTTCCGGCTCGTATCCCGTGCCAGCGGCTCGATGCCAGATGCCGAAAGATCGCTGGAAGCGTGCACGCAACCGCTGCGCCACAAGCTCGGGGCTGGCCCTCCGCATGGCATGGCGCCCTGCTCTGTGGATCTGGTCAATGTCAGCGTGCCATGCGGCGCGCGACAGTTCCCCGCCGCGATATCGTGCGTACATCCTGGCAGTATCGATATCTGTCGGAGGTGTGGCCCAGCAAGCAGAGGCCGCGAGGTATGCCCTCAAGGCCTCGGGCAGATACCCACGCTCACAATACCAGCCGAGCGAGGCCGGTATGCCATCTTCCGGAGCGGCCGCCGGCCCCAGGAGAAGGTAGACGGGGGGACGCCAGCCCAAGGCGCTGCCAACTCGGTCGGCGATGCCCACAATGTCCTCGCGCTCGATGTGGAGGATGGCGTGGCTGATGCCCAAAGCGTGGTCCTCTACGACGCGGCGCGTCGTACGGCGCTCATCGGGCTTCGCCACCATCGTCTGCGCCAGTTTTGCCATGTCAACGCCAACGACCGACTCATCGGGGCTGGCATCAATCCATCGGAGGCCAAGCCACCCCAACAGGTCGGCGTTGCCCCCGACTGTTCTGCAGGGGGCATCCGAAGGACGAACCAGCACCAGCGTGCCCCCCAGCGCATCGGCGAGCGTAGCGTTGGCGACGGCAAGACGCGCGTCGACTAGCGTGAGAGGTAGAGCGGGTAGGTCATAGCGGATGCGTGCGGATCCCCGGGCGGTGCCCAGAGATGTACGCATAGAGGATGCAGGCTTGCTTGCCACGGTCAGGCGGGCGCTAGGGCTAGATCGATGGCTTCAGCCAAGGTGCGCACCGCATGTACCTGGAACCCATCAGAGTCGGTGAGCCCCTGATGTCGCGTCTTGGGCAGGACGGCGCACCTGAAGCCAAGTTTGGCAGCCTCGCGTAGGCGTTGCTCGGAACGCCCAACGCTACGCAGCTCACCAGCGAGACCGATCTCGCCAAAGACTACCAGGTCCTGACGCACGGGTCGGTTCAGATGGCTGGAGGCAATCGAGATCGCGATTCCCAGGTCGATAGCCGGCTCGCGGACGCGCAGGCCGCCGACGATGTTCACGAACACGTCTTGGTCCCCCAGCCGGAGCCCTACGCGCTTGCTGAGCACAGCCGCTAGCAGCAAGAGGCGGTTGATGTCGACGCCGTTGCACGTACGCCGGGGATGCTCAAGGTTCGCACGGGTTACCAAAGCCTGAATCTCGACGAGCAGCGGGCGAGTCCCCTCGAGAGTAGCAACGACGGCGGATCCAGAACTGTTAGGCAGATGTTCTTCGAGGAACATCTTGGAGGGATTGGGTACCTCAATCATGCCCGCATCGCGCATCTCGAACACGCCGACTTCGTCCGTGGAGCCGAAGCGGTTCTTGACGCTGCGTAAGAGGCGATAGGCATGGAATCGCTCGCCCTCAAGATAGAGCACGGTATCCACCATATGCTCCATCACCTTGGGCCCGGCAATGGATCCGCTCTTGGTGACGTGCCCTACGATAAAGAGAGGGATATTCCGAGCCTTTGCCAGGCGAAGCAGCGCGTTGGTGCACTCGCGTACCTGTGAAACAGAACCAGGTGATGACTCCAGAGCGCCAAAGCGCACAGACTGAATGGAATCCACGATGGCCACGATCGGCTTGACGGCCTCGATCTCGCCCAAGATGGCCTCAAGCTCTGTCTCGGCCAGGATCATGAGATGGTCGGACTCGATGCCTAGCCGATCGGCACGCAGACGGAGCTGGTGAGCTGACTCCTCGCCGCTGATGTAGAGAGCCGGCGCGGCCTCTGTTGCCATGCCAGCGGCGACTTGCAAGAGAAGCGTGGATTTACCAATGCCTGGATCCCCACTAACCAGCACGACGGCTCCAGGCACGATGCCGCCGCCCAGAACACGGTCCAGTTCGCTCATGGGCAAGCGTAACCGCTGGTAGCTTTCGCGCGGAATCCGCGAAAGGGGTTGGGCTTGCCCCCTCGCAGCAGCTTGCAACGTCCTGCTAGCGTTTTCCCCATCGTCGATGACGAGGGTCTCAACAAGGGTATTCCATTCGCCGCAGTTTGGGCAACGGCCCGACCAGCGAGGACGCACCGCACCGCACGCCTGACAAACATACCGGTGGCGGGTCTTGGCCATTTCTAGGAGCGTTCGGATGAAAGCATCGCCTCGTGTTCCTCGCGAGGCTCGCGTCGTAACTCGATCTGACCCTCAACGCCATCGACGATCACTGTATCGCCAGGTTGGAAGACGCCTTCCAGAACCTGGTCGGCGAGTTGGTCCTCGACGCTATGTTGGATCGCGCGGCGTAGGGGACGTGCCCCGTATTGCGGGTCATAGCCCTCTTCGGCCAGTTGGGCCCGCGCGGCGTCGGTGAGCACAATGTGAAGCTCCTGATCCGCCAATCGCTCAGCCAGTTGGCGTATCTGCAGGTCGACGATAGTCTCAATGTTCTCGCGCGAGAGCCGATGGAAAACTATGATATCGTCAATGCGGTTGAGGAACTCGGGCTTTAGCTCACGTTTGAGCTGCTTGGTAAGGCGCCTTTTCATGTCCCGATAGGCGGCGGCATCCGATGCGCCAACGCCCCCCGTTGAGAATCCGAGCACGTTATCCTGGCTAATCTCCGAACTGCCGATGTTCGACGTCATGACGATGACGGCATTGCGAAAGTCCACTCGGCGCCCCTTGGCATCGCTGAGGTGACCATCCTCCATGATCTGTAACAAGATGTTGAGCGCCTCATGATGGGCCTTCTCTACCTCGTCAAAGCAGATCACAGCATATGGGCGACGCCGGATCGTCTCAGTGAGCTGGCCCGCCTCCTCGTATCCCACATATCCTGGAGGAGCTCCCACGAGCCGAGAGATGGTATGCCGTTCCATGAACTCAGACATGTCGAACTGTAGCAGCGCCTCTTCGGTACCAAACAAGAACTCGGCCAGTGCCTTGCAGAGCTCCGTCTTGCCGACGCCTGTAGGGCCCAGGAAGAGCAAGGAGCCGACAGGGCGTTTGGGATCCTTGAGCCCAGCGCGCGATCGTCGGATGGCCTTCGCAAGCGCTCGGATGGCTTCATTCTGACCAACGACACGCTTGTGGAGTGCATCCTCCATGAGCAGCAAGCGCTGAGACTCTTCCTGCTCCAGATTGGCTACCGGCACGCCGGTCCACATGGAGACTATTTCAGCGATGTCCTCGGGCCCAACGACCTGCTTATCGTCAGACGGGTTATCCAAATCGAGACCCAGTTGATCACCCACCAACACGGGGGAAGTGGCGGCAAGTTTCGGGATGAGATCGTCTTGGATTTCGGCTTGCCGACCTCCGTAACGGCTGGTAGTCCCTGGGCGAGACCATGCCGCACCGGACTTGAATACGCGCACGCGCGATGCTGCCTCATCGACTAGGTCGATGGCCTTATCTGGCAGGTAGCGATCGCTTACATACCGCGCAGAGAGCCGCACCGCCTCGCGGAGCGCGTCGTCACTGATGCGCAATCCGTGATGCTCCTCATACCGCTTGCGAATCCCAAACAGGATCAGCAACGTCTCTTCCTGCGTTGGCTCGTCCACATAGACAGGCTGGAATCGACGCTCGAGAGCAGAATCGCTCTCGATATGCTTGCGGTACTCCTCAAGCGTGGTAGCCCCGATGCACTGCAACTCGCCTCGCGCAAGAGCGGGCTTGAGAATATTGGCGGCATCTACCGAGCTTCCTGCAGCCCCGGCGCCAACCAACATATGAAGCTCGTCGATAAAGATGATGGTCTCCGTTGAGCGGATCTCGTCAATGACCTTCTTGAGGCGCTCTTCGAACTGACCACGGTACATGGTGCCAGCCACCAGCGAGCCCACATCGAGCCGAACCAGGCGCTTTTCCTGCAAGTCACGAGGGACCTGATGCGCCACGATGCGCTGGGCCAGACCTTCGACGATGGCGGTCTTGCCCACGCCCGGCTCGCCGATCAGCGCGGGGTTGTTCTTGGTACGGCGTGCGAGGATCTGAAGCACACGCTCGATCTCCGTGCGACGCCCAATAACGGGATCCAGCTCACCCGCTTGGGCAGCCCGGGTGAGATCCAGGCCCAGCTCATCCAAGAGCGAGTCGCCCTTTGCTTGACGTCGGACGCTGCGCTCTGGGATTGCTGGCCGACGCTGCAGTACGCCTAGCACACGTCGGCGCACGACGTCTGGGTCGATGTCCATGCTTTCGAGGATGCCTACGGCCATGCACTTGGTCTCGCTAACGAGAGCCAAGAGCAAGTGTTCTGTGCCAACATGCTTATCACCCAGGTTCTCGGCTTCGCGAAACGCTCTGGTAACGACCTCGCGCGTCTGCTCCGCAAGCGAGTACCCTTGCACTGGGCGCTCGGGCTGGCCGACGAATCGCACGACCGCACGGCGCGCCCGTGCCAGGTCCACACCGAGATCGCTGAGGACCTCAAAGGCGATGCCCCCCTCAGCGTGCATCAGCCCAAGCAGCAAGTGCTCCGTCCCAATGACGGGATGGTTCAGCTTGCGCGCTTCTTCTTGAGCCTGGCTCAAGGCTTGCCTGGCTCGACTTGTGAGCCGGTCACTAGTGCTAGCCATGGATCTATCTCTCAATCATTGCTATCGGTCGCCCCTGTAGTGAAGCCGTCACGCCCCGATCTAGAGGCAACAGAGGGCCAGTGCCTCGCCAACACCGGCCCCTTACGCCCCGTAACGGTTGCTAGGATGATGGCTGCAGCCTTGGTCCGAGCATCCGCAATGGCTCCATAAGGCGCAGCGTGTCTCAATTGATGAACGGGCTCTGCACGACCGGTGCTTGGCCGGTGCGGCTTGCCGCCCTAGAGCGAACCTTGGTCTTCCTCCTCTGTTGCGCCGCCTAGATCCAAGTCGTCCGATGCCCAGTCGTCGTCTATCACATCTGGCTCTTCGTTCACGCGCTTGAGGCTCAGCCCTATCCGCTGGCGATCAGGCTCAATGCGAATGATGCGAAGATTCACCTGCTCGCCCTCTGCCAAGACCTCGCTAGGGTGGCTGATGTGTTCCTCCGAAAGTTCGGAGATATGCACGAGCCCTTCGATATAATCATCCAATCGGGCAAAAGCGCCAAAGTCGGTCAACTTGGTAACGGTTGCTGGGACAACCTGCCCGACGCTGTACTTCTCGGCGACTTTGACCCATGGTTCCTGCTGCAGACGCTTCATGCTCAACGCAATGCGTCGTCGCTCCGGGTCAACGTCGATTACATAGACGTCCACTTCCTGGCCAACCTTGAGGATCTGCCGAGGATGGTTGACGCGCTTCCAAGAGAGCTCGGAGAGATGCACCAAACCGTCGGCGCCGCCCAAATCGACGAACGCCCCAAAGTCGCAAAGACTGCTAACGATGCCCTTGCGGACATCTCCCGGCTGCAGAGATTCCAGCAGGCGATCCTTCTGCTCCTTGCGCCACATACGTACGGCCGCACGCTCGGAGAGGATCAGCCGATTCCGTCGCCGGTCGATCTCGATGATCTTCAGGCGAAGCTTGGTCCCGACGACGCTGTTAAGGGCCTCCTCGCGCTCCTCATCTGTGCCGTCGCGCGAGACGCGGACGCTCACCACCTGCGAAGCTGGCAAAAAGCCTCGAATCTGCCCCACGTTGACGATCAACCCGCCACGGTTGAACCCAACAACGGCCTCTTCCAAGATCTCGTCTTCGTCGTAGAGACGTTGGGCCTCGTTCCAATCTTCCTCCATTCGCGCCCGTCGGAGCGAAAGGATCAGGTTCCCCTCACGGTCCTCGGTCCGCACGACATAAACGCGGACCTTGGTGCCCACCTTCAGCGACTTGCGCGTTTCACTATCAAGCCCCTCGAGATCCCGTGAGGTAACGATCCCCTCTCGCTTATAGCCGATGTCGACAAAGACCTCAGTCGGATGGATCTCGACGATGGTTCCCTCGACGACATCGCCACGCTTGGGGAGACCTAACGTCAGCTCCTCTTCCAGGAACTGGGCCATCGGGTGAACCGCGGCCTCGGGCGGATTGTCCCCCACCCCGGCATTAGCGAATTTCTGTCCTTGCATGCGCACATCTTCTCCTTCATGAGATAGAATCTATTATACAGAGACTATCCCCTCCGGGCAAAGGCAGAGCCTAAGCGTGCGTCATGTGCCCCCCAGCCACAGGGTAACCAACCCACCAACACGAAGGGTACGTTCGCTGTATTGGATAACGCGTAGTTCGAGCTTGATGTGCACGTCGTCTCGCAGGCGTCCTTCCCACAACACCGAGTCGCCGGCGTGGCGATAGGGATACTCGTCCTCAGAGAGGCCCCCGATCGCCGCACCTTGCTCTTCCTGGCCTGCATAAATCAGGGTAGTACCAGGGATGTAAGCGCCCTTTGCCAACGAGTAAGCCACGACCCCCGTGTACTTGACGGGCGAGGTGGTAATGGGCGGCTCGGAACGGGGGCTGGCGTCGCTGACCACCACTTGGGCCGTACCTGCCAGATATACCGACTGCTCGTTGAACCAGACGACACGAAGAGTTAGTTTGACGCTGGCGCCTGGCACTGGCTCGCCTTCCCAAGTGACCGAGTCGCCCTTGCGCTTCAGCGCGCGCTTGCCCCCCAGCAACAAGTAAGCGCCATCCTCATCGTACTGCTCGTAGCGAATGTCGGTGCCCGGGAGCGTCTCGCCAAGGGCGACTGTGAGCGCGGTGGGCAACTTGTAGGTCAGCTTGCTGGGGTGTTCGCCTGGCTTGAGGGTGCAGCCCAGTAGGCCAACGAGTAGGACAAGCACCACCACTGCCAGGGAAACCACTTTTGCCCAGAGCCTGCGCATCGTATGCACCTCTTGTCCAAGGGAACCATCTAGCGCAATTCTACGATGCGGTGGGGCAAGTGTCAACGCACACATCAATGCCACCCGACCCCGTGTCCAATCAAATGAAAACGTCACCGAGCGGCCGGGCCTCCTCCTTTCGCTG
>CAZTMY010000121.1:0-7169 GCA_964614895.1 uncultured Anaerolineales bacterium | reverse complement strand
CAGTCTCCTCGGGCACGGCCACCCGGCCATCGTCCAGGCGGTCCAACAGGCGCTCGACCTTGGCATCCTGTGCTCGTGCGAAACGGAGCATCAGGTAGCGCTGGCCGAGCGCCTCAAAGAGCTCTTCCCGGGCACGGACATGGTCCGCTACACTTGCACGGGCACCGAGGACACCTGGCATGCCGTGCGCGTGGCGCGCGCCTTCACCGGGCGTATGGGCGTCGTCAAGTTCGAGGGACACTATCACGGCGTCAACGACACCCTTGGGTTCAGCCACTGGCCCAAGTTGGATCAGGCCGGCCCCCCCGATGAGCCGCGTGCGGTGGCAGATTCCGCGGGTATCCCGCCCCAGAACTCGGACCTGATCACCATCTTACCCTTCAACGATATGGAGGCGCTGGAGCGCACCCTCGCCACCAAGGGGCACGAGATCGCCGCCGTCATTATGGAGCCGATCAACTATGACTCGTGCGGGCTAGTCCCAACGGATGCGTTCCTGCATGCCGTGCGCGACCAGACCCGCGAGCGGGGCATCGTGCTGATCTACGACGAGATCCTCTCTGGCTTTCGCTGCGGGCCCGGATCGGCCGTTGCTGATCGCGGCGTCTCGCCAGACATGACCTGCTTGGGCAAATCGGTAGGCGGCGGAATGCCCCTGTCCGTGTTCATGGGACGACGCGACATCATGGAAACCTGCACACCTGTCGGCCCAGCCCTCCACTCGGGAACCTACAACGCTCATCTGACCCTCATCCTGGCAGCCCGCGCTTTTCTGGACGTCGTGACCCAGGAGGGGTTCTACGAGCACCTGAATGCCCTTGGCGACCGTCTCTATGCCGGCATGCGCGAGATCATGAAGCGACGCGGCATCCCCTGCTGGGTTCAGGGCATCGGGGCGCGCTTTGGGCTTCTGTTTGGCATTGAGAAAGAGCCGCGCAACTACCGCGACGTCGCCAAGCAGGACCTGGCCATGGCCGACAGATTCCACCTAGCATGCCTGGAGCGGGGCGTCTTTCTAGCACAGGGCTCCCCCCACCACGGATACTCGGCGGCTCACACGATGCAGGACATCGATTTTACGCTCGACGTCATGGACCAGGCCGCAGCCACCCTGTAACGTGCAAGTTGGGGATGCGTGCCGCGAGCCAGCGGCTCGAGACCCGTAGAGCCGTTGCGGCCCGTCAAGGCCTCGGGCTATAATCGGGATAGATCAGCCATACCGACACACGGCGGAGGGAATTCCATGCCGCTTACCATCCGACCCATAGGCGACGCTCAGCCCATCCAGTTTGCTGCCTCAGAGCTAGCCAGCTACATCCAACGCATCTGCCCGGGCACGGCTTGCGACGCGCGCCCGGCAGAGAGCTATGATGCCAACGAGCCCACTACTCTCTGGCTGGGCACCTTTGACGCGCTAAGCAATACCGGGGCTACGAGCCCTTGGCCCACCGTGGACGATCCCGAGATGGACGACGCCATCGCTATCGATGTCACCGGCGGCGCCGGCATCATTGCCGGGGCCAACGCTCGCAGCGTTCTGCTGGCGACCTACCGCTTCCTCAGCGAGTGTGGGTGCCGTTGGATTCGCCCCGGCCCAGAGGGCGAGATCGTGCCTCAACGTCCCTTGATAGAGCTATCAGCCAGCATCCAAGAGACGCCTGCGTACCGGCACCGCGGCATCTGCATTGAGGGCGCCGTCAGCTATGAGAACGTTGCCGAGATGATCGACTGGGCGCCCAAGGTGGGCATGAATGCCTACTTTTTCCAGTTCCGCGAGTCATACACCTTCTTTGAGCGCTGGTACACCCATCGCGGGAACCCAACCCTCGAGCCGGAACTCTTCAGTGTTGAACGTGCCCGCGCCTATGTGCGCCGCGCCGAGGCCGAGATCGCCAAGCGCGGCCTGCTCTACCATGCCGTGGGCCACGGTTGGACTTGCGAGCCCCTAGGGATCCCAGGCCTCAGCTGGGACGCGCGGACGTACGAGCTCTCCGATGAGACCCGCCAGCTCCTGGCGGAGGTAGACGGCGTCCGCGAGATATGGCAGGGCATCCCACTGAACACCAACCTCTGCTATGGCAACCCTGAGGTGCGCCGGCTGATCGTGGAAGACATCGCCAGCTATCTGGAGGCCCACAGGAATGTGGACCTGCTGCACTTCTGGCTGGCTGACGGTTCTAACAACCAGTGTGAATGCCCGTTCTGTCAGGGCACGCGCCCTTCAGACTTTTACGTCATGATGCTGAACGAGCTCGATCGCCTCCTTTCTGAACGGGGCATTGGCAGCAAGGTGGTCTTTCTGATCTACGTGGACCTGCTCTGGCCGCCCGAGCGGGAGCGGATCGCCAACCCCGATCGCTTTGTGCTCATGTTCGCGCCCATCACGCGTTCCTACACCATCCCCTTTGCCGCGGAGGACGTGCCCGATGATCTCCCGCCATTCCGCCGCAATAAGCTCGCCTTCCCCAAAGACGTCGGCGAGAATGTGGCCTTCTTACGAGCGTGGCAGCGCGCCTTTGACGGCGACGCGTTCGATTTTGACTACCATTACATGTGGGATCACTTTCTCGATCCCGGCTACCATCAACTGACACGCACCCTTTGGGCCGACATCCGCAATCTGCACGCCATCGGCCTCAATGGCCTCGTGAGCTGCCAAGTGCAGCGCGCCTTCTTCCCTAACGGCTTGGGGATGACAGTGCTTGCGCGTACGCTCTGGGACGACTCCCTGTCTTTGGAGGAAATCACCAGGGACTATATCGCCCACGCATATGGCGACGATTGGGCTGCGGTGGACGCCTACCTCGCCTCCATGTCGGAGCTGTTTGACCCGCCCTACCTGCGTGGGGAGCGGCCGGACGGCGACGAGCAGGCCGCAGAGCGACTCGACCGCGTGCCAGAGCTCATCGCCAGCTTTGAGCCGACCATCGAGCGAAACCGCCACCACCCAGACCAGGCCGTGCGTGCGTCCTGGCGTTACCTGGCTTACCACGCAAACTATTCCAGGCTCCTGGCTCGCGCCCTAGCGAGTCGCGCCCGAGGCCACGATGAGGCAGCCAAAGCCCAGTGGAGCGAGTTTGCTGCCTACGTTCAGCAAATCGAGCCGGCGGTGCAGCCGGCCTTAGACGTCTTTGAATGCTTGCAGACGCTGCATGGACGCTTGTTCCGCGCGCGTAACTAGGAGGTGAACATCAATGCTCAGGGGCCCGTTGCTCCATCCCGAAATCCTAGCCGCCTTGGGCGCCGCCGGCCACGGCTCGCGCGTCCTCGTCGCCGATGGCAACTATCCCTTTTCCACAGGATCGCATCCGGCTGCGCGTAAGGTGTTCCTCAACCTCACACGTGGTTTTGCGCCGGTTGACGAGGTGCTGGCCGTGCTGACCGAAGCCATCCCCATCGAGGCCGCGCATGTCATGCAGCCTGCTGAGGGACCCGAGCCCCCCATATTTCAGAGCTTCCGCAAGGTGCTCCCAGACGAGATCGCCCTCCAGCCTCTGGAACGCTTTGCTTTCTACGAGGCTGCACGCAGCCGCGATCTGGCGCTGATCATCGCTACGGGCGAGGAACGCATCTATGCCAACATCCTGCTGACCATCGGCGTCGTGCCGCCTGATGCCTAGCCAACGCGGGACCAAGCACAACCCAAAGCCGCCAAAGGAGGTGGCAAGCATGTCGGACATCGTTCGCAAGCTCGCGCCGGAGCAGCATGAGGACCTGCTGCGTTTCCTAGAACGCTCCTTCCAGCATGAGCGAGGCTTTTTCGAGCGAGAGATGCCGCATTGGTACGCCGACGTGACGGCCTGCTGCGAGAGCTCGAACGTGATCCTCTCAAAGGGCAAGATCGTCTCACACGTGGGGCTCTATCCCATCGAGGTCTCGGCCGACGGCGTATCGCTGACCGTAGGAGGCATCGGGGCCGTGGCCACGGCGCCCGAAGAGCGTGGCCACGGATACATGTCCAGGCTGCTGCAGCATGTCATCGAGATCATGCGTCAGAGGGGGTACCCGATCTCGTGGCTAGGTGGCGATCGCCAGCGCTATGGCACGTACGGATGGGAGCTGGCGGGGCTCACCTACCATCTGATCTTCTCCAATCGCTCGCTAGATTGGGCCGCCGTAAGGCCGCTCCCTGCGCAAGTGTCCACGCCAGAGGAAGCCGTGCCCGTGGTGGAGGCCTTGCACCGTCATTCAACTTGCTGGACCGAACGCCCGCGGCTCGCGCAGCAGCTGGAGAAGCAGAACACGCGCATCTGGACGTGTGAGGACGGGTATGCCGTCGTCAGGCCTCATATAGGCAACCAGGCCGGTAAGCGTCAAGAGATCCTCGAGCTTGTCTCTGCCTCGCACCGTGAGCCAAGGCTGATCCGAACCATCCTCCTGGAAACAGGGGCTACCCAGGCCGAATGGGGCCTGGCCGCCTGCGATCAAAACCGCATAGCGCGCCTGATGCCCTACGTAGCCCATTGGCGCAGCGGGCCCAACGGCATGTACCGCATCGTGGATCCCACGCGCCTGCTAGAAGCCGCCAGGCCCTACCTGCAGCGCTGGGCCGTGGCGTTGGAGGGTTACGCCCTTTGCATGGCCATCCAGGAACACGACCGGACCACCTCGGTCACGCTAGGCTTTGCCGGTGGAGAGGTGCAGGTCATGCCCGGCTGCCACTCCGAGCAACGCTTAGAGCTGAACATATTGGAAGCCACCCGGTTGCTCCTGGGTGGCCCGCCTGTTAGCTACGAGGGGGAGCTGCCGCCCTGCTTGCTGGCAGCCCTGCCGCTGCCCGTGCATATCCCGCCCATGGACTATGTCTAGGAGCTAGGGCCAAAGCACGTCGTTTGGCAGCAGGATCTATGTGCGCACGCAAGGAGGCTTATGACCACACGCATCATCGACGCTCACAACCACGCTGACTGGCTAGGGCACGACCTGGACGCTACCTTGGCCAACATGGACGCCCACGGCATCGACGTGACCTGGCTGCTGACTTGGGAAGCCCCGGCCGACGAGTGCGACCCCATGTACGTAAGCCACTGTCCGGCTTGGGACCAGGCTGGTCCCTTGCCGCTGGCTAGCGCCCTGTCCTATGTCACACGCGCCCCCGAGCGCTTTGTCCTTGGATACGCCCCTGATCCCCGACGACCTGATACCCTAGACCGCCTGCGCGGCGCCATCGAGCTCTATGGCGTGCGGGTGTACGGTGAACTCAAGCTGCGCATGATGTACGACAACCCCGATGCTATCGAGATCTATCGCTTCTGCGCCGAGCAGGGGTTACCAGTAGTGGTGCACCTCGACTATGCCTACGACCGTAACACCAGGTATCCGCGCCCGAACTACTGGTATGGCGGTGGCATCGAGGCCTTTGAGCGTGCCGTGGCTGCCTGCCCCGATACCGTGTTCCTTGGCCACGGGCCGGGGTTTTGGGCGCACATCTCGAACGATGATCTCTACTTGAAAGAGCCCTATCCCAAGGGCGCCGTAATCCCCGGGGGAGCGGTAGAACGAATGCTCGACACCTATCCGAATCTATGGTGTGATCTATCAGCGGGTTCGGCCTTGGGCGCACTCTCGCGCGACAGGAAGTATGGCCGGGAGTTCCTGATCCGGTACGCCGATCGCCTCACCTTTGCCCGCGATTGCTTCGATGGGCGGCTGGCGGCATTCCTGGAGGAACTCGCCCTCCCCAATGATGTGCAAGAGGCCATCTATCACGGCAATGCCGAGCGGCTGGTCCCGGACCCAGGCTAGCATAGCCAATGCTGAACCCAAGCTTCAACAGAACGGGAGGTGAGCGATGACGTCGTCAGCAGGACCCATAGCCGAGGTCCGGCAGCACGGAGGCGTTCCCACGCTGTTCATTAACGGCCAACCCCACAGCGGCATGTCCTACACGGCCTACACCCCATCGGTGAAGGTGTTTGCCGATTTCGCGCGTGCCGGTGTGGACCTTTTCTCGTTCAGCGCCACGCCCACGGAGGCGGGCTATGGCCTCTCGCGCACGGCCTGGATTGCTCCCGACCGCTTTGACTTTTCCCAGATGGATGAACGCGCCGGCATGGTGTTGGAGGCCTGCCCTGATGCCTGGATCTTCCCCAGGCTCTACCTACATGCGCCCATCTGGTGGAGCGAGGCCCACCCGAACGACATTGTGATGATGGATCCTGGCGATGACGTGCCAGTGCCCTTCATCCATGCTGGCGGCAAGCCTGCGCCAAGTTGGGCCTCCGACGCCTGGCGCGCCGACACCATCGCCGCTCTCCAGGCTTTGGTAGCGCATGTTGAGGGCTCGTTCTATGCCGATCACATCATCGGCTACCATTTGGCCTCGGGAACAACCGAAGAATGGATGATGTGGGGCGGTAACGAGAATCAGTGGGTGGACTATTCGCCAGCCAACCTTCGCGGCTTTCGAACCTGGCTCCGCCAAGAGTACGCCTCGGATGAGCGGCTACAGCACGCGTGGCATCGTTGTGACGTTGCCCTCGACACAGCCCCGATTCCCACCAAGCGTGAGCGCATGGCGGCCGCCGATGGCTCGCTGCGAGATCCCGCCGTTCAACGCCAAGTCATCGACTATGACCGCTACACCTCCTTTCTAGTAGCCGATACCATCTGCACGCTAGCCACAGCCATGAAACGCACAACCCATCGGCAGAAGGCAGTCGGTGTGTTCTACGGGTACATCTTGCAGCTCTGTGGGGAGCAACGTCAGCAGAATGCCGGTCACCTAGCCCTCGATCGCGTCCTCCAATCCCCAGACGTGGATTTCCTGTGCAGCCCGACCAGCTATGCCTTCCGTCAGGTGGGCGGCGAGGGCACTAGTCACTTTATGTCGCTGCTAGGTAGCGTCCAGCATCACGGCAAGCTATGGTTCAACGAGAATGACATCCGTACGTCGCTGTCACCTGGACCAGTAGGTCAATGGGGACGGCCAGCCGATCTCCGGGGCGACTTGCTGCAACAGGACAAGGAACTGGCCAACGCTCTGACCAGCGGCGCGGCGCAATGGTGGTTCGATGTGGGCGGCAACCGCTACGATCACCCCAAGTTGATGGCACGCATTGCCGCGAGAACCGCGAACGCGTGCCAGGTGCTGAACCGCGACCGCACACCTACGCACCAGATCGCCCTGGCCGTGGACGAGACCAGCCTCTGCTGGCTTCGCGTGGCCG
>CAZTMY010000120.1:0-7171 GCA_964614895.1 uncultured Anaerolineales bacterium | reverse complement strand
CTGAAGGCCCGCTTGGCCGGCCAGATCGGAGAGCTGCTCTCAGACGCGCTGACGGTGCCCAAGAGACGTTGCCCCTCGGCGGCTACCTGCTCATCAGGGTGATGGACCTCCAATAGCGGGGCCAGGCTGCCACGGGGGTTAGGTAAGGGCGGATCGATCAAACGTGGGGGTATCGGCCAACCAGAGCATGCGTTCGCCCCCAACAGCTCTGGCTTTTTCGAGCGGCAACAGGTGACAGAAAAGCGCAGGGCCATCCAACGGGACAGAGACGGGCTAAGTCGTTGGCGCGGGATACGATGATTTGCCAGATGCCCCAACCGATCATGACTCCGAGGCCGAAAGCCGCAGCGTAAGCAAGCCGGCCAGTCCGCCAAGATCGCCTTCTCCATTGTAAGATGGCGACCATCGAATGCTGCTGGAGATAAGATAGGGATGGCGAGGATGTGTCCAGGTTCCCGGCTGGCTGGTGGCAGGCCATACGTCAATGGCGGTGTGGTAGATGTGCGAGGGCATGAAAAAGCGCGCAGCGGGGCTGATATGGCCTCGCCAGCTAGGGCTCGAATGTCACGCTGGCGTCGGCTGGGATGTCCGTGCGCCAACCAGCTTGGCGGAGCAGATGAGCAACGCCGTCGTCGTTCATGGGGACATCAGCCGCTATACGTCCTGCACGGAGCAATATCGCACGCGTGCACAGCGGGCGGACGAACGCGAGGTTGTGCGTAGCGATGAGGAGGGTTTGGTCCAAGCTGATGAGAAGAGCAGTCAACTCGTCCCGACCGGGCGGATCAAGTCCCGCGGAGGGCTCATCCAGGGCGAGGAGGGCCGGGTTCATGCTGAGCACCGTGGCGATGGCGACTCGGCGACGCTCTCCTAGGCTGAGATGTTGCGGCATACGGTCGGCCAACTGTGCGGCGCCTACCTGTGACAGCGCTCGCCGGGCGCGGGCCTCGGCCTGGACGGGATCCAGCCCCATGTATAGCGGCCCAAAGGCCACGTCTTCCAGCACAGTGGGGCAAAAGAGCTGATCGTTGGGATCCTGAAAGACCATGCCCACCCGTGCCCGGATCCGCTGGAGCGTATCGCGCCGCAGAGAGAGACCGTCGATGATGATCTCGCCCTCGCCTCGGAGAATGCCGTTGAGCTGAAGGAGCAAAGTTGACTTGCCCGCGCCGTTGGCCCCCAGCAGGGCCACTCGCTCTCCGCGTTGAATTTCTAGCGAGACGGCGTCCAGAGCCATCCGGCCATCCGGGTAGCGGTAGGTCACATCGCGCAAGCGTACCAGGGGCGCCGTCATGGAGGCCTCTACCATGCCATGTGCCCCAACAGAACAGTGCTGACCATCAACCCTATGCCCGCCAGCGCCGCGGTCAACTCGCCGCGCGTCGGGCCGAGGCGTGCCAGGGTGCGGATCTCGCCGTCGAAACCGCGGGCGAGCATCGCTTGGTACACGCGTTCGCTTCGCTCATAAGCTCGCAAGAAAAGCGTGCCTACCATGTTGCCGGTCACACGGGCACGCCAGAGAAACGTTCCTCCCGCACGATTGACCGTGGGGTCGATGGCGCTGCGAGCCGCGTGGGCACGTATGAGGCGTCGCGCCTCGTCAACCAGCACGTCTAGGTACCGATACATGAGGAGCAACACTTGGGCGAGCTCGGCTGGGAGCCCGACGCGTTGCATCGAGCGGACCATGTCGGCAAAGGGGGTAGTCAGCCCCAGGATGACGGCGGCCAGGAGCGACAGGCCGGCGCGCGTGGACACTATAGCGAAGGAGTGCAAGCCGGTGTCAGTCACAGTGAGCAGGATCGGTCCGATGTGGGCCGTGACGACGACGCGCCCCGCCTCTGTGAACGGCAGCCCTATCCCGACAAGCAGCGCAAAGGGGGCGGCAGCGGCCAGCCGCGCTGTGACCGCGCGTCCCGAAAGATGCGCGATCAGCAGCGCAATCATCACCATCAGGGCTTGCAACCCATAAACAGGCCAAGCCCTGGATGGCGTCACATTCACTGCGACGATATAGGCTAGGGCGAGAGCCAGCTTGACGCCCGCTGGGGCATGATGGATTAGGCTCTCACCCCGAGGATCCGGGAGGTATCTCACGTGTGTGCGTGTTCCTCCCGATGGCTCAGCGTGCGCCCGACTAGCCAGACGAGACCAAAGACGACAAAGACGCCGACGATCCCCGCGCCGATGGTTGACAGGGCCTCATTCTCCACGCCCGGCAGCGTATAGTCCGGCGCGATCTCGTAAGGGGCCTCCTGCGCTTCCTCGATGAAGCCCTTGTCCTCAGCGACGCGCTCCAGGCCGTCCGGGTAGGGCGAGGCCAGAGGCGAGAAGATGGCCACGGCGATGGCTAGGACCAAGCCGATGAGTATCCAGCGCGAGTTTTTCATCCTTCACCTCCTCCCGTAGCGTAGGCCATCAACAGGTCTTTGCGGGTGGCGTGGACAAAGGCGAGCACTGCGCCTGTGATGAGGCCTTCACCGATGCCGATGAGAATGTGTACGCCCACCATGGCGGGCAACACAACGCTCAGCGGCGAGACGCCCGAGATAGCCAGCTCAAGCGACGCCGCGGTCGCGGCGACGACCACCGAGAGCCAGGCCGCCAGGATCGCACGTGGCCAGAGCCACCTCTCGCCGGGGATCAGGCGCCCCAGCCCGCGATAGGTGCCCCAGGCGACCCATATGCCCACCACCGCCATATTCAGGACGTTGGCTCCCAGGGCCATAATACCGCCGTCCTGGAAGATCAACGCCTGAACAATAAGCACGGCGGTGATGACTAGCGATCCTGCCCATGGACCGAGGAGGATTGCGGCGAGGGCGGCTCCTAGAAGGTGCCCTGACGTGCCTCCTGCTACTTTGAAGTTGATCATCTGGGCGGCAAAGATGAACGCCGCCATCACGCCCATCAGGGGCACTCGGCGCTCTCCCAGCTCCTGCCTTGTCTTGCGAGCGCCCAGCGCCACCATGCCCGCCGAAGCGGCATAGGTGACCACCGCGGTGCCCGGCCCGATGAACCCATCCGGAATGTGCATGTGCACTACCCCCTGCCGATGATCTCGGCCGTGAAACGTGAAGGACCGACGTCTAGTTGCAACCAGTTGCAATAGTATATCCGGTACCGGCACGTGTCAAGTCCTTTTTCAGCGAAAGTAGCTGGAGACAGGGTGCCTTGCTGCGACGATACGCCCAGCGAGGAGTCTTTGCCGAGCGCATCAGCATTCCTATCGGTTCGCGCAGTGAGGGGCGGGGGCGCCGTGGACGTGCCGTTGGCGTGAGGAGCGCCTACGGCTCGACGACTACGCCCTCGCCCTCGCGGACGATGCCCACGACCCAGCAACGTTGACCGGTGGCGGCGCAGGTCTCTTGCAAGGCGGGGAGCCGCTCGGGCGGCACGGCTGCCAGGAGCCCGCCGGACGTCTCGGGCGTGTAGAGGAGCTGTTGCATCTCTTCGCTGATGGAGGCATCGAACTGGACCGCGTGGCTGTAGAACTGGTCGTTGTGGCACGTCCCCGCTGGGAAGAGCCAGTCCTCGGCATAGTCCGCAGCGCCAGAGATAAGGGGCAGCCTGGCAAAGGAGAAAGCGAGCTGGACGCCGCCCTTTTCCGCCATCTCGCTGGCATGACCCAGCAGCGCAAAGCCGGTGACGTCGGTGCAGGCGTTGACGCCGATCTTTTGCAGGATGCGGGCGGCCGTACGGTTGAGCTGCACCATGCTGGCGATGGCCTCTTGGGTGTGGGCGGGCTCGGCCACGTCAGCCTTGGCGGCGGTGGTGACGATACCTACGCCTAGCGGTTTGGTCAGGACGAGCACGTCGCCGGGTTGACTGCCGCCCTTGGTGAAAATGCGGTCGGGGTGCACCTGGCCCAGGACGGCCAGGCCGTACTTGGGCTCCTCGTCGTCGATGGTGTGACCGCCCGCCAGGACGGCACCGGCCTCCTTGACCTTCTCGCCGCCACCGCGCAGGATCTCCCGGGTGATCTCCGGCGGCATCCCCGGCGGAAAGGCGGCGATGTTTAGCGCCAAGATCACCTCGCCGCCCATGGCATAGATGTCGCTCAAGGCATTGGCTGCGGCGACGGCGCCATAGTCGTAGGGGTCATCCACCACCGGCGGGAAAAAGTCCAGCGTATGGATGATCGCCAGGTCGTCGGTCAGCCGATAGACGGCAGCATCGTCGGCGACCTCCAGGCCGACCAGGAGATCGGGATAGGCTTCGGGCCGAAAGAGCTCACGCAGTGGGCGCAGGACCTGCGCCAGGGTCTCGGGACCCATCTTGGCCGCTCAACCAGCGGCCGTGGTGAGCGCCGTCAGGCGATAGGTTGATCGGTCGCTCATGGAACTCTCCCTTGGCGCGGTGCGGACCGCGCTACTGGGTCCACTCGCTTACATCATCGGGACGATCTCTTTATATGGGACGCGGTTTTTTCCCAGAACGGCCGCGGCGTTGGATACGTCCGTGGCCAGGATGCGCACGCAGATGCCGCAATCTGAGCTGAGCGTACGCGGCACGGGGATCAGCTTGGTCTCGATGCCACTATTGTGCAGGACGTGTTCGGCGCGCATGGCATGGCTGGACGATGCGACCAGGATGACAGCGTGACGGCTCTTGCTCATATTTGCTCCTCTGCGATCTCGGCGATGGCGACGATAGCGGCGTCGATCTCGTCGGCGGTGGTCCAGGCGCCCGCGCTCAGGCGGATAGTCCCCTTGGGGAACGTGCCGATGGTGCGATGGGCGCCGGGCGCGCAATGCAGGCCAACGCGGCACATGATGCCGAACTCATCGTCCAGCCGAAAGCCCACCAGGCCCACATCGGCGCCGGCGATGGTCAGCGAGACGGCGCCGGTCTGCTTGGTGGCGTCCTGCGTGCCATAGACTGTGACACCAGGGATGGCACGCAGGCCGTCGATCAGGCGCTGGGTGAGGGCGATCTCGTGAGCGCGGATGTTCTCGATGCCTCGCTCCCGAATCCAGGCGATGCCCGCCACCAGGCCAGCCAGCCCGGGCACGTTCATGGTGCCCGACTCGAACCTGTCAGGTAAGAAATCGGGCTGGATTTCTTCCTCGGAGCGACTGCCGGTGCCACCGCGCACCAGAGGCTCGAGCTGTTCGTAGTCAAAGCGTTCGCTGAGGATCAGCCCGCCGGTCCCCATGGGGCCATAGAGGGACTTGTGCCCGGTAAAGGCCAGCAAGTCGACCCCGCAGGCGTTCATGTCGATGGGGATGGCGCCCGCCGACTGGGCGGTATCCAGCAAGAGCGGCAGGCCGTGGCGGTGCGCGATCTCGGCGACCTCCGCGACCGGCTGGATGGTGCCGACGACGTTGGAGGCGTGGTTCATGACGACGAGGGCGGTATCGGATCTGATCGCCTCGGCGATGCGCCGGGGATCCAACGTGCCGTCGGGGGCGCAGGGCACCACGGTCACGGCGACGCCTTGCGCCTCCAGAGCGCGCAGGGGCCGCATGACGGCATTGTGCTCCATTGAGGTAGTGATGACGTGGTCGCCGGGGTGTAGCAGGCCGCGCAACACCAGGTTCAGTGCCCAGGTGACGTTGGGCCCCAGGCTGACGCGCATGGGATCAGTAGCGCCCAGGAGCTCGGCGACGGCGACGCGCGCGTCGTACACGATGTGGGCGGCGTCGTTGGCCAGGCGATGGCCAGCGCGCCCGGGATTGGCGCCGGCGTCGGTAATGCTCGCGGCAACGGCCTCGGGTACGGCTTTCGGCTTTGGCCAAGATGTGGCCGCATTGTCGAGGTAGATCATGCAATCTTCCTTAGGGTGTCTAGATGCGTTCTTGGGGGCCATGGTAGCCCCAGAGCGCCAGGGTGGCAAACGGCGGGTGGCGAGAGAGGGGTAGAGAGTGCAGGGTCGCCGCCGCCAGCCACGCAGGTAGGACTCACTCCCGCGTCAGCGTCAGCTCGAATTGGTCATCTACCTCGCGGATGGACACCGTGCAGCCCTGCTTCTCGGCCATCCGGCGCACGTTCTCGCGCGAGGTGACCGTCTCTACCAAGACGATGATGGGATACTCCCCGCGCTTGATGGCCTGGCGCGTCAGGATGACGGGCTGCGGACACGAAAGGCCGCGGGCATCTACATTAGCAGGCATCTGTCTATCCTCCTATGCGTCCAAGCGCTCACGCATGGTAAAGCCGATGATCAGGGCGATGGCTAACCCCAGCAGTACGGCGATCTGGCCGTAGCTGCTCAGGCCGCCGACGACCAGGGTGTCGCCCACAATGGCGTCGGGTTTGCCAGCCAGGGAAAAGTTGTGGGCGATGCCCGCGCCGGTAATCATCCCCAGCACGAATACGCCAGCATCGCTGTCGCCCTCGCCGGCGAGAAAGAGCTGCCGCCCGGGGCAGCCGCCTGCCAGCGCAAAGGAGAGCCCCGCCAGGATCATGCCTAGGAGGTTCCACAGATGGCTGCTGTGGGCTACGGGCTGCAGGGTGATGCCCACCGAGAACTGGCCCAGGATCAGGTTCATGAATAAGGCGACCACCACTAGGGCCGCCACGCCGCTGATCAGGTGTGTGTCGCCCATCAGGATGACATCGCGGATGGAACCCATGGTGCAGAAGCGAGTCCGCTGCGCCAAAAAGCCGATCACCAGGCCCGCCACCAGCGAGATGGCGATGGCAGCATGCAACGCGCCGGGCCCATCCTCGCTGGAAAAGATAGGCCCGCCCTTGCTGAACTGCGGCTGGAAGATTGCCAGCAGTAATAGCCCAACCATCAGCGCGGGCATGATCCAGCCAACGGCGAGGTAGGTCACGTTGGAGCGCCCCAGGCTGTAGCCTTTCTTGAGGAACATGACGCCGATCCAGATGCCGATGGCCAGGCCGATGAGGCCAACGACGGCGTTGAGGTCACCGCCAGCCAGGCGCAGCAGCGCGCGCCATGGGCACCCGAGAAAGGCCAGGGCGCCGATCATGGCTAGCACGCCCAGGACGTAGCGGACCAAGGGCGCTGATCCGGTGCGGGCATTGAACTCGCGGAAGACCAAGGCGGCGATGGTGGAGCCGAGGACGAAACCCATGATCTCGGGGCGGAGGTACTGCACCACGGCGGCACGGTGCAGGCCCAAAGCGCCGGCGATGTCACGCTCGAAACAGGCCACGCAGATGCCCATGTTGGGCGGGTTACCCCAGTATTGGAGATCGG
>CAZTMY010000119.1:0-7256 GCA_964614895.1 uncultured Anaerolineales bacterium | reverse complement strand
GAGGGTACGGCATACTCCACCAGGAGGAGCAGCGATTATGGCAGACTTGGCCTACGGGCCGGTTTACGCTATAAACCGGCTAGAAGCAAGGATACAGCTCGTGCGTACCTAGGAGGAGACCGGCAGCCTGCGCGAGACGGCCCGACGTTGGAAGACCTCTCGCCACACCGTGCGTAAGTGGGTGCGACGCTACGAGGCGGCGGGCAAGGGCGATCTCGATGATCGCAGCCATCGCCCCGAGCATTCTCCCGCTCGCGCCTCCATCTCGATAGAGAGACAGGCCCTCGACGCCTGACGTGGGTGGGCGCGGCGATGAGCCTTGTCCGCTTGCTCAACCCCACGCCCGTCTGACATCTCTATCATGTCGGATTCGGCTGCTCGCTGTCTTGGTCTGACCCGTCCGATTCCTCCGGGGCGAGGTGATTATTCACTTCCTCGTCCTTGGATGTCTTTCGGATGTTGGCGGCGTACTTTTTCAGCTTGGCCCGCACCCTGGCGTATATAGTACCCTCTGGATACTCGCCATCCTCGTCTGCCTCGCCTGCCGGGACGCCCGTGAGCAGCTCGATGCCCTCTTCAACGCGTGACACGGCATAGATGTGGAACTTGCCCTCGCGCACTGCCTCCACCACGTCCTCGCGCAACATCAGGTTGCGGAGGTTGGCGCGTGGGATGAGCACGCCCTGATCACCTGTCAGCCCCGCCTCTCGGCAGACGTCATAGAATCCCTCGATCTTGGCGTTGACACCGCCGATGGGCTGCACCTGTCCGAGCTGATTCACTGAACCCGTCACCGCGAGATTCTGCTTGATGGGCACGTCCGCCAAGCTGGAGAGCAGCGCATATAGCTCGGTGCTGGAGGCGCTGTCACCCTCTACGCCACTGTAGAGCTGCTCGAAGGTCAAGCTGGCCGAGAGCGTCAGCGATTGGTCCTGAGCAAAGTGGCTAGCTAGATAGGATGACAGGATCAACTGACCCTTGTCGTGGATAGGCCCAGACATTTTGACTTCACGGTCGATGCTGGCGATTCCCGAGCGCCCCATGAAGGTGCGAGCGGTTACACGCGAGGGGATGCCAAAGGCAAAGTTCCCAGCTTGGACAATCGATAGCCCGTTAATCTGGCCTACGACCTCGCCCTGCGTATCGATAAAGATAGATCCTTCGGCGATGGACTTGCGGTAGCGCTCTGCGGCCGCCTCCTGACGGGTGACGCGCTCGTCGATGGCCTTGCGGACGTCCTCGGCGCTTACGGGTGCGTGTCCGGCCTGGCGCGCCCAGTAGGCAGCTTCGCGGATGAGATCGGCTACTTGGGCCATACGCACAGTGGCCTTCTCCTGGTCCTCGGCATAGCGGGACGTCTCCTCGATCACTCTCGCCGCCGCGTCCGAAGCAAAAGCGGGCAGGCCCTCGCGGCGGCACAGATCCCCGATGAAACGCGCATAGGAATCGGCAAGATCATCGTCGAGATCGGCGCGCAGAGCGAACTCGGCCTTGACCTTGAACAGCTCACGAAAGTCCTCGTCTAGCGCGTAAAGAAGCTGGTAGAGGCGTTCGTCGCCGATGAGCACGACCTTGATATCCAATGGGATGGGCTCCGGCTCGAGCGTAACGGTCGCGACAAGCCCATAGAATTGCGCTATCTCTTCGATCTTGATGCGCTTGCTCCGCAGTGCTCGCTTGAGAGCGTCCCAAGCCAGCGGATTCGCAAGGACGTTCTTGGCCTCTGCGACGAGGTAGCCACCATTTGCGCGATGCAACGTGCCTGCACGAATCTGCGTGAAATCGGTGAACATGGCGCCGAACTGGCTGCGGTGCTCTATCCGACCGATCAGATTGTGGTAGGTGGGATTGTCCTCGATGACGATGGGAGCGCAGGTCTCACCGCAGTCCGACGTCAGCATGTTGACCGTGTACCGCGTGCGAGTACTGGGCGTTACGCCCAGCCGCTGCATGAGAAAGGCTTGCGGATCCTCCTTCCCCCCGGGCATGAACTCATCAGCGTGCTGGACGATGTCATCGCGCACGGCCTTGAGGTACTCGGCTACGCCTTGGTTGTCCGCGAACGTCTCTATCAGCTCTTCCATCACTTGGTCAGCCACAAAGCCGGCCATCTCGGTCTTGAGCTTCTCGATGCTTTGCCGTCGTTCGCGGTCCAGCTCCCGGGTCTGGCGCATAGTCTTGTCATACTGCTCTTGGAGCTGGGGACGATGCGACTCAAAAACACGCTTCTGCTCAGGGGCAAGCTGCTCATACTCCTCGGCGCTTAGCACCTGGCCATCTACCACGGGCGCGATGGCGAGTCCCATCTGGCCGCGAATCAGGGCAAAGTTTCGCTCGTTAAGGTATCGTTCTAACTGATGAAGGAGCTCCTGCTGGCGCTCTTGAAAGCCCAACAGGATCTCGCGTCTTTTTTGCTCATAGAACTCACCCTCGAAAGCACGAGGGATTTCCTGCTCGAGCTGCTCGATCACTTCCTCCATGCCATCGCGAAGCGTCGCAGCGCGGCCGGGCGCTAGGCTGAGAGCCTTTGGCCGTCGCGGATCTTGAAAGTTGTGCACATAGCACCACTCATCGGGCTGTGGCCGCTCCGCGGCGCGGCGTTCCAGAAACTGGCGCACGGCCGTCGTTCGCCCCGATCCGGGAGGCCCCACGGCAAAGATGTTGTAGCCCTCTGAATCGATGTCGACACCAAAGCCAATGGCTCTCACCGCACGGTCTTGGCCAATTATCGCCTCCAGGGGCTCAAGTTCCTCTGTGCTCTCCCAGGCAAAGCGTGACGCGTCCACAGACTTTCGTAACTGTTCGGGAAAGACCCTAGTGGATTCGACAATGTCGCTCATGTGCCATCCTTTCTGCCGTGAGCAACCACCAAATGGTGCACCACCGTGGTGGTGCACCAAGGTGTGTCACATTATAGCACTGGCCATGTTGTCGATCCACGCGAGGCACAGTATCGCCCAAGACTAGGTTGCTCCCGAGAGCTAGCGCGTCTATAATGAGTGGGTGTGGAGCGGAGCATCTAGGCGAGTACCGTGATGCAAAAGACCCCTCTTGGCATCTCAGTAGATCCCGGCGAGCATCTTTCGCTGGATGGAGTGCCTGCTGAAGCGCGCCAGCGAAAAGGCTGGCTCCTGTTGGTGCCTGGAGGGCATGTCGAGGCGTCTGACCTAGCCGCCGCCTATGAGGGCTACTATGCTTCACATCACTATGACGTGGAGCCTACGTTGGTCGCGTCCATGCGGTCGGTCTCTGCAGGGCAGGACAGCGACAAGGTTGGCTGGCAATGCTGCGGCGCTGTGCTCATGGGATTGGACGTGACGGCACTCCTGCCGCTTGGCTTCAGGCTCTGGGTCATCGAAGGAAGCCGTCTGGACCCGGTAGCGTCGTGGCCCATGCCGGCGACTGCTTGTGAGGGCTCGGGGGGTCTACGTCGGAGCCATCATCGCATTCGCCCGGGAGAGACGCTGGTGCTCGGTAGGAAGGACCTAGAGCCTATTCTGAGAAGCAGGCGGGCCAGGCGCGCTGCGGCGAACCCGGCTCGCCTGAGGCGAATGGTGGCCAGCATAGCGGCACGCCGGGGCTTTGGGTCGCTTCCCATGGCATCGGCACACTATCCGATGGGGCCCGCGGTAGCGCTAGAAGAGCCGTGGGACAACCCCGCCGTGCTCTTGCCGCTACGTAGGGAAACAGCGAAGAGGACCCGGCTTTCGCCCATCTGGCTCGCGATCGTGATAGTTGTCGTATCGGCCGTTGGTGTCTACACCATCAAGCGTCCAGCCTTGTCCAAAGCGAACTGGGTCGAGACCGCGGCTTTTCTGCTGACGGTGGACCATCTCGGTGAGACCAATGGCATCGATCTGCAGAGCCTCTCCTCGCCTTCGGCAGATTAGCACGAGGCAGCTCGGGGGCGCCGTCCGTCTCACCCGACGGCGCCTTTGCATTTTGCAGAAGTCTGCTCACTCCTCCTGGAACGGGAAAGTAACACGCCGGCCCGTCGCCGCAGAGCGATAGCTGGCGAGCACCATCTCGATGGAGACCCGGCCCTCTTCAGCCGTGCACATGGGTTTGCCTGCCTTGAAAGCATCCACAAAGGGCCGCGCTACCCCAGCGATGCGATCTCCTTGGCCAGCAACCAACGGTAGCCCAAGATCCTGCCATCCCAACTCGGCCTTGTCCTTTTGGTAGAGCTTGACACCGATGGGATGCGGAGGCTTGATAGCGGCCGAGGGGCCATCGCCATGGTTCTGTATGATCACGCCGCGGTCTCCGTAGATCTCGGTGGTGTTCTCACCGGCCAGGCAGACGCTAGTATTCGTGATGGTGGCGAACAGCCCATCCTGGAAGCGAAAGATGGCAGAGCCCGTATCATCGGGAGCGACATCGGTGAGGACATTGTCGATCTCGGCCATGACTGAGACTGGCTTGGCACCAACCGTCCAGTATAGCCAATCCAGCGCATGCGTGGCGTCATCAAAGAACATGCCGACGTTGGCCTCGGGAGAGATATGCCAGGCCGTTGGCCCTTCGACAAACTCTTTGCTAAAGAGAACCGGGATGCAGTGACGTCTCCGGATGAACCCCACCCGTCCTACGGCCCCGCCCTCTATGAGCTTTTTCATGGCGATGTTCTGAGGGTCACAGCGCATCTGGAAGGCCATGCTGAACCACTGGCCCGTGTGCTCGACGGTCTCGATGATGCGATCACATCCAGCAAGTGTCGTCGCCATCGGCTTTTGCAACAGTACGGGTTTGCCCGCCTCCATCGTCGCCACAGCAAGGTCGGCATGGCGATTGGTTTCACTGGCGATCATAAAGACGTCGATATCCTTGCGAGCCAGGATATCCCCCAGGTGTGGCACAAACGGGATCTCGTAGCGATCGGCCCCAGCCTCTCCTCGCGCTACATCGTGATCCCAACAGGCCACCAATTCGGCGTCATCGAACCCCTGAATCATGCGTGCATAGGCGTTTACGTGGCCGTGTGCGAACGACAGGATGCCGATGCCAATCTTGGCAGAAGTCATAAGATGCCTCCTAGCTACATACGATGATCTGACAACAGACATGCACAGCATACTCCCCCGCGCGCCGGAGCACAATGGTCCCCGTAGCCGTCACACCGCGAACCGGATGTGGATCACGTCACCATCACGCACCACATAGTCGCGTCCCTCCAAGCGGACTTTGCCCGCTTCGCGCGCTGCCGCAATGGAGCCAAGTCGATCTAGGTCGTCAAAGGCCACCACTTCAGCGCGGATAAAACCGCGGGCCATATCGGTGTGCACAGTCGCGGCGGCGTCCAGAGCTGTCTGGCCCCTTTGGAGTGTCCACGCGCGCACTTCCTTGCCGCCTGTCATGGTAAAGAACGTTATGAGGCGCAACAAGCCGTATCCAGTAGTGATCATACGATCGAGCCCGGGGCGGCTCAGGCCGCAGGAGGCTAGGTACTGCGAGGCATCTTCCGGGGGGAGCTCGTTGAGCTCAGCCTCCAGCTTGGCGCAGAGGACCACCGTCGGCGTTCCGTCGCGTTGGGCGTAGATGCGGACTTGCTCAGCATAGGTTCCACCATCGGGCAGGTCATCTTCGCTGACGTTGGCGACATACAAGCGCGGCATGGCGGTGAGCAGGGGTATGCCTGCGAGATACGATCGCTGTTCAGGCTTGAGCTCCATATCGCGAATTGCGGTCCCGGCCCGCAGAGCATCGACTGCTCGCGCGATGACCTCCGCCTCCTCGCGGTGTTCGCGTGGATTGGCTTTTGCCAGGCTCTGCACCTTCTCGTAGTGACGCTCCAGGATGGTCAGATCGGACAAGACGAGCTCTAGGTCAACGGTCTCGATATCTTCCACCGGGTCCAGCTCGGGCGTGACGTGGGCTACGTCTAGGTTCTCAAAGCACCGCACAACCATGACCATGGCATCGACGCCGCGAATGTGCGACAGGAACTGATTGCCTAGGCCTTCGCCGTGGCTGGCGCCTTTGACCAGGCCAGCGATGTCAACGATGCGTAACGTGGTAGGCACCAGACGCTCTGGCTTCACGATTGCGCCCAATCGGCCTAGGCGGGCATCGGGGACCGGTACGACACCCACATTGGGATCTATGGTGGTAAAAGGATAGTTGGCGACAGTAGCACCGGCGTTCGTAAGCGCGTTGAATAGGGTGGACTTGCCGACGTTAGGCAAGCCTACGAGGCCTAATTGCAATGACATGATCTATCATTCCTCCCTGTATCAGGGTGTAACAGTCTCACGAGGAGGCCCCACGCGGTAGTGGGCTGGCCAGGCTTGATAGTGGCTCCAGAACACATCACGCGATACAACGTCACCATTCTCTTCCACGATCCGCACCACGCGGACGTCGAGACCCTCGCGGGCCCTTTCGGCCAGAATGCGCGTGCCAGCCGGCAACGAAGCGTCGATCTCTTCCACGGGTTCTCCGGGTTGGTGCGTGTTCTCTATAGTAGGGCCAAGCATACTGACCTCGCGGTCACGGGCTTGGCCATAGAAGGAGAAGGTAAGTGTACTCGTTTGCTCGTCAATGGATGCCATGATCAACAGTGGTGACTTGCCATCGTTCTCAAAGCGCATGTCGGTAGTGGGCGCAAAGACGGTGGCGTCGAGTCCCAAGGGAGGTTCGTACCAACCCACGCGATAGGCATGCGCTGAGCGTGCGGTAATCGGATAGCCGCCCCAAAACGCTGCCCGGAAGCATGTTGTGCTGACTTGACAAACCCCGCCCCCGGCGTCCAGCTCGGTGCGATCGCCAAAGATGACCCACGATTCGGCATAGCCAGTGGAGACGTTGACTAGTCCCAGATGGCGCAGGAACGAGAACTCGGCGCCTGCTGGCACGGCGACCCCATTGAATTGACTAGTGGCAATGCGGATGTTCTGTGCACGGCTCTGGGACGAGCCGGCGAAGCTACTCTTGCCAACGCTGATGAGGTCCAAGGGCAGCATGGCTCGCAGGTCATCGGCGGTAACCAGCGGCGGTGCTTGGTAGATCGGCAGGCTCACAACGCGCTCATCATCAAAGCATGCATCGAGGATGGCGGAGCGGGCGCCGGCAACGTCCAGCGCGATTCCCATTTGCCCAGGATAGACAACGTCGATCTCTTGGGCTGATGGATCATACAGAAACCTGCCCTCATGCGGGGGCCGTGCCGTCGCGTGAGCGAGCTCATTGAGAAACGAATCCAGCTGATCCTCGTCCAGAGCTACCCGCAGTTGGAGGCCCTCTGGCGTCTCTACGGT
>CAZTMY010000118.1:0-7296 GCA_964614895.1 uncultured Anaerolineales bacterium | reverse complement strand
ACCAGCCAGCAATTTGCGGATACCTACGCTCACCTGGCTCAGGCGAACGACGCAATTGTCTCGGTGCACATGACAAGCGCCCTCGATGGTACCGTCCAGGCTGCCCGCCACGCCCGAAGCCTGCTTGGGCGGCGATATGATGTACGCGTCCTCGATTCGCGCTTTGCCTCGGTCGCGCTGGGGATGCTCGTCACAGAAGCCGCCAAGGCAGCCCAAAGAGGGGCCGCAGCCTCCGAGATCGAGCGTCTGTTGCGAGGGCTGATACCACACACCTACTGTGCGTTTTTTGTCGATTCGCCCGAGCGGCTCGAACGAGCTGGGGTCACCGTGGAAGGCCGCTTCGGGGAAAAGTGGGATACGCAGCAAGGCCCTTTGCTCTTACTTGAGGATGGCAAGGTGACCCTGTTGCCAAGGCACAAGCGCAAAGGCACTGCCATCGAGCGCCTGGCCGAGTTCGCTGCCGAGTTCACTCATCTTCGGCATCTGGCCATGCTGCATACGGGCATCGGGGGCCAACCGGATGTCCTGCGTGAGCTCCTCGCCAGCCTCATGCCCAAGCAACACGTCGACGAGCAGATCTGCGGTCCCTCGTTCGGCCGGCTTGTGGGCCCCACGGGTATGGCTCTCGTCGTCACCGAGATCTAGCACGCCAACCATTCCACAGGATAACGCAACACAACAGAAAGAGATCTATGGCATCGCCACGCGATACGCTGGAACGGATTCTGCGTTTGGAGGCCGAGCAGGGCTATCGCGATCAGGCGGTGATCGGCGGACTCGATCGGTTCCTGGGCCAATGGCAGCCAAAAGCCCAAGCCGCCGGTAGCCTCCCCGTTGACACGCTCATGCAAACCCTGGTCGGCTATAGCAACATGGACCCCGCTGCTCGGGAGACAGCCGCATCTCAAGCTCGCGTCCTGCTGAGCGGTAAAAAAACCACGGAAAGCGCCAACGCTACGCAGCCAGAAGCGGAAACCGAGCCTGCGAACGAGACCAAGAGCCCTCGCAGCCCAAAGCCCAAAGCGGCTCGCTCAGACAAATCACAGAGCCTCGGGGCTCCCGTCACGGAGCTCGATGGCGTCGGCAAGGTGAACGCCGAGCGGCTCGCCAGGCTGGGCGTTCACACGATTCGTGATTTGCTCTATCATTTCCCCTGGCGCTACGATGACTACAGCCATCTCACCACCATTAGCAAGCTAGAAGTTGGCCAGGAAGTAACCGTCTGCGGCGTCGTGTCGCGAGCCAAGCTCTCGCGATCAAAAGGTGGTAGACCGATCTTTCGCGCCTCGCTGAGCGACGGCACAGGCACTATTCAGGTCGTCTGGTTCAACCAACCGCATCTTGCGCGGTCCATTCGACCAGGTCGCGAGATCGTCGTGAGCGGGGTTGTGGATTTCTACCTCGGACGGCCTGTCTTTACGTCACCCGAGTGGGAGCCTCTTCAGCGCCAGCTTCTCCACACAGGGAGGCTGGTCCCACGCTACCACCTCACCGAAGGCCTACGCATGCGCCATCTGCGTCGCGTGATGCGTAGGGCACTGGACCAGTGGATCCCTCGCATCACCGACCCCATGCCGACGAGCTTGCTCACACGGCGAGGGTTGATGCCACTAGGCCTGGCACTTGACCAGATTCACTTCCCAAAGGACCATGACGCGCTCTACCGCGCCAAGCAGCGTCTCTGCTTTGACGAGTTCCTGCTGCTGCAACTAGGGCTACTGCTTCGCCGCCAGGAGAGACTCAAGAGGAGTGGTCGGGCTCTCGAGGTGCCTGAGAGCTTGCTCCAAGAGTTCAAAGAGAATCTGACCTTCTCGTTGACCGGTGCCCAGCTCCGAGCCATCGACGAGATCGTTACCGATTTGGGCCAAGCCGTCCCGATGGCCAGGCTCCTGCAGGGCGACGTGGGCTCTGGCAAGACCGTTGTCGCTGCGGCCGCTACCCTAGTCGCGGTGCGAAACGGGCTTCAGGCGGCCGTCATGGCGCCAACCTCCATCCTCGCAGAGCAGTTGCACGCGACTCTTTCTGAGATGCTCAAGCCATGGCCAGACATTCGCTGTGAACTGCTCATTGGGGGCCTGCCCGACGAGACCAAGGAGGCCATCCGTGAAGACGTGTCCCGCGGCGACATCCAGGTCGTCGTGGGCACACATACATTGATCCAAGAGAGCGTGCAGTTCGCGCGACTAGGCTTGGTCGTGGTCGACGAGCAACACCGCTTTGGCGTCGCCCAGCGGGAAGCGCTGCAGGCCAAAGGCATCTTCTTTGAGCCACATATGCTGGCCATGAGTGCGACTCCCATTCCCCGGACACTGGCTCTCACAATCTATGGTGATCTGGATGTCTCTATCCTGGACGAGATCCCCCCAGGGCGGCAGCGTGTCATCACTGCGGTTCGTGATGACCTGGCCCGCGAGCGCATCTATGCCTTCATCGATGCCCAACTAGAAGCAGGTCGGCAGGCTTTTGTCGTATGCCCACTCATTGAGGGCGACGATGATACGGACGTAACCGCCGCTATCGAGGAGCACCGCCGCCTCCAGAATGAAATCTTCCCACGGTGGCACGTTGCCTTGCTTCATGGACGTATGCCCGCCCAGGACAAAGAACAGATCATGGCCCAGTTCCGGGATGGTGCCTACGATATACTGGTAACGACGCCCGTCATTGAGGTAGGCGTCGATATCCCTAACGCTACCGTTATGATGATCGAAGATGCGGATCGTTTTGGTCTTGCGCAACTCCATCAGCTCCGAGGCCGAGTGGGGCGTGGTGATGCCAAGTCCTACTGTATCCTCATGACCAACGATCCCGGCCAGACGGGACGAGAGCGACTGCGCCTGGCGGAACATATCCACGATGGCTTTGCTCTCGCAGAGAAGGATCTCGAGATGCGAGGCCCCGGCGACTTTTTGGGGGTCCGTCAGCACGGTCTGCCTGACCTCAAAGTAGCCTCCCTGGGAGATCGCGCCACGCTCGAGATGGCAAGGGAAGAAGCAGAAGCGCTGTTTGAGAGCGATCCTATGCTCTCGGCCGAGGATCATCGGCTGCTGGCCGCAAGCATTCGGCACTTCTGGCGGAATACACGCTACAGAGATTAGGGGCAACATGACGAAAGCGGTATATCCTGGCACCTTTGATCCCATTCACCTTGGCCACATTGACATCGTGCGAAGGGCGGCCGAACTGTTCGATGAACTCATCGTGGCAGTGTACGCTTGCCCTACCAAGCGTACACTGTTCAACGTAGACGAACGCCTCCAGATGGCGCGCCAGGCCCTTCAGGGGCTACCCAACGTCACCGTTGAGAGCTATCATACGCTCACCGTGAGCTTTGTGTTGGAACACGAAGCCCAGGTCATCGTACGGGGCTTGAGGGTGATCTCTGACTTTGAGATGGAGTACCAGATGGCCCTCACCAATCGGCGCCTAGCGCCCCAAGTGGATTCCGTATGCCTCATGACCAGCGGCGACTATGCCTTTGTGAGCTCATCGCTAGTCAAAGAGGTGGCCCAGGCAGGCGGATCCGTGGCCCAGTTCGTGACCAAGCCCGTGGAGGAGGCCTTGCTGGCGCGCATCCGCGAGATGGACTGCCAGGATAGGGGGTGATACCCATCGACATCCTTAGTCTTGTTGATCAGCTAGAGGGACTCATGCGCAATGCCAAGCGCGTGCCCTTCAGTAGCAAGCTGGCGATGGACGAAGCGGCACTGACCAACCTCGTGGATCAGATGCGGCTCTCGATCCCCGATCAAATTCAGGAAGCCGAGACGGTCCTGCGGGAGCGTGATGCCATCGTGGCCCGAGCTCAGGATGAAGCGCGACGCATGCTCGAAGAAGCCAAGGTGCGCATCGATGAGGAACGCATGCTCCAGGAAGCCGAAGAGGAGGCGCAGGCCATCCTCCAGGAGGCACGTGCCCGCGCCTCGGCCTTTGAGGATGATGCCCGGCTCTATGTGCGGCAAACGCTCGAAGACCTCGCCCAGCAGCTTGAGACCATTCAGACAGTTGTTCAGAACGGGCTGGACCAGCTAGCGGCTCCAGCAGAAACGACCGACGTAGAGGAACCGCTCCCATCCCCCTAGCCTCATCTGCCCGAGGGTTGGCAACGAGTCGTGCGTTTTGACACCATCGTAGGCCAAGCCTATAATCGGTCCGCGAAGGTGGGTGATCACCCATGATTTACAATGTTGCGCAGCTCTTGCGCCAGGCATCGGGTGCGTCTCGGCAGGAACCTATTTCGGGTACACTGGTCGATATCGACGAGAACAACTCAGGCCACACTCCCGTGAGCGGCTCTGTTGTGCTCCTAAGGACAGACTCCGGGGTCCTCGCTGTCGGCGAAGCCGAGTTCGAGCTAGTCAGGGCATGTCGTCGTTGCCTGGAGCTTGTGAAGGAGCAGGTAACCGTGTCCTTCGAGGAGGAGTTTATGCCCTCGGTGGACTTGGAGACGGGCCGCTCACTCGATACCAGTGAGGCAAGCCCAGAGCTTGTGATCACGGATGAGCACCTGCTCGATCTCACAGAAGTGCTGAGACAGTACGCAGTCATGGAGACAATCCAGGGCACGCTTTGCTCCCCTGATTGCTTGGGGCTATGCCCTGTCTGCGGCAAGAACCTGAATGAAGGAAACTGTGGCTGCGACCGTCGTCGCGTCGACCCGAGAATGGCGCCCCTTTTAGAGCTACTAGGTAAAGAGCAAGAGGCTGACTGATCGGCCTTATCCTAGGAAAGGATCCTAGCGGAATGACTCCCCTACCGAAAAGACGGACATCCAAGGCGCGTTCGCGCAAACGGCGCAGCCACCTAGCGCTGCGGGCCAAGAATTTGGTTCTGTGCCCAGTATGTCATGAGCCCAAGCTGCCCCACCACGCGTGCCTGAGCTGTGGGACGTACCGCGGTCGCAAGGTGATTGATACCGGTTCCGAGAGGTAGCAAGACGAATGAGAACGTTTGAGGTTGACGGCCTGAGAGGGTCTTGCCAACCCTTATGTCGACTCTAGAAGGTGCCTATGGAAGAGGCAGGCGCTCTACCTGAGACGACGGAGGGAAGCGATGCCATGGACGAGAGGCTGGGCACGGTAAAGATTGCCCCGCAGGTACTGGCGACTATCGCCAGGCTTGCGACGCTCGAGGTAGACGGCGTCGTTCGCATGCATCGCGATCTCGGCGAGAACATGGACCGTCTCTTCAAAGGAATAGTCGGCGGCGAGGGCGTCAGCGTCGACGTCATCGACGATGCTGTCACCATCAACCTCTCTGTGGTGGGAGCTCCGAACGTGAACCTGTACGAGGTGGGGCGCAAGGTCCAGGCCCGTGTTGCTCGCGCCATCACCGATATGGTGGGCATGCCTGTGCTCGCCGTGAACGTCCACTTTGTCGCAATCGAGCTACCGTCCGAGCAGTAGCTCCATGGCGGAGGCGGAGTGTGAAGCCTAGAAGAAAGGCTCGCGTTGTAGCCTTTCAGGCGCTTTTTGAGGTGGACGAGGCGAGTCATGATGCAGTGGCGAGCCTTGAGCGCCGTTTACAAGAGAATCCCGTTCCTGAAGCGCAACGTACTTTCTGTCGGGCACTCTACTATGGCACGCTCCGAAACCTCTCACCCCTAGACCAGGCCATCCAGCAGATCGCGCCAGAGTGGCCGATAGAGCAGATGGCGCCCGTGGATCGCAACATTCTACGATTGGCCGCGTACGAGCTACTGGCCGATGCCTCTACGCCGCCCAAAGTGACCATTAACGAGGCGGTCGAGCTCGCCAAGCTGTTTGGCAGTGATAGCTCGGCGCGGTTCGTGAACGGTGTTCTTGGCACTTTGTTCACAATGCGCGATCAGATTGCCTCAACGCTGGAGGCCGACGTTACAGACGCATTCAGGGAACATGCAACGCCGGGCGTTGTCAGTAGCTCCCAAGGAGGATAAGGCCAACGCATGGGGTTCATGGGGATCGGGACGGGAGAGCTCATTGTTATCTTGGCCATCACCGCGCTGGTTGTCGGTCCAGACAAGATGGTCAAGTGGGCGCGTGACGCCGGCCGGCTTATCGCCAAGCTCCGCCAAGAAACCGAGAGCATTCGTGGCGAGTTCGCTGAAGCCCTGGATGTCGACGTCGATGATACCGTTCAGGAAATCAAACAGATTGGCCAGGAAGCCCGAGACATCAAGTCCGAGATCGAAGGCGCGCTGGATATCACAGGGCAAGCCAGATCACGCGCTGCACGTCCCTCTGCCAGTGCTCGCCCCTTGCGTCAGCAGCGCCAGACCCCTGACAAGTCGGCCTTCAAATCGGCGGACCAGGAATCGGTTGACGCAGAACCTACCGAACTGCGCGGTGTCGAGCTTGTGCCCAGCAATGACCAGGAGGCCGAGGCGATTAGCTTGGGCGGCGTGACTACCATTGAGGAAGAGCAAGACGAGTCGTGTGATGACAACGATGCCGAGAAACAGCGCGAAGGATAGCCAGCATGGTTACTGACAGAGAACAGACTATCCTTGAGCACCTCACCGAACTACGACAGCGCATCATCAAGTCGTTCCTTGCGCTCCTCGTAGGCACGATCATCGCCATGTTCTTCACTGTGCCAGCCCTCGAGTTCCTCACCAGACCGCTTGGCGACAAGGTCCCTCAGACGATCTACCCTACCGAGTCGCTCATGGTGTATTTTCGGATCGCCTTCATCGGCGGCATTGCGCTGGCCATGCCGGTATTGGTCTACCAGATTGTAGCCTTTATGTTACCAGGCCTGTTGCCCGAAGAGCGCAAATACCTCTACTTTCTGATCCCTGGTGTGACGTTGTGCTTTATCGCCGGCGTGCTCTTCTCCGCGTTAGTGATGCTGCCAGCCGCCATCAACTTTATGCAGGGATTCCTCGAGACTGTGGTTGACAACCGCTGGGCTTTGGATCAGTACATCTCCTTTGTAACACGGATGATGTTTGCCATGGGCGTGGTGTTCCAGACTCCGCTGATCGTGCTATTCCTCGCCAAAGTCGGTGTAGTCACGACCGCTCAGCTCCGAGGGTTCCGCAAATATGCGGTGTTACTCACTGCCGTGATCGCGGCCGTCATCACGCCAACGCCTGATCCGCTCAACATGGCCATCGTTATGGGCCCACTGTACTTGCTCTACGAGCTCGGCGTTTTGCTCGTGCGCATTACCTCACCCAAGCAAAAAGAGCCCCGTCCGGCCTAGCCTCTACGCTGATCGGACAGCCTATCAGCAGGTCCTGGTGATCTCGCGCAGGACGCCGGCGGCGTAGGCCCCCGATGGCAGCCAGGACCGCACTATGATGCCGTCATC
>CAZTMY010000117.1:0-7435 GCA_964614895.1 uncultured Anaerolineales bacterium | reverse complement strand
TGGAGAACGCCACCTCGATCGCGGCCATGATCCTGACCACCGAGGCCCTGATCACTGATATTCCGGAGCCCACTCCCCCGGCGCCACAAGGTGGCGCACCGGGCGGCATGGGCGGTGGCATGCCAGGCATGATGTAGCTTGAACAGGCTCCGAGAGCTACAGTCCAAGCCATTGGGCTGGCTGTGGCTCTCTCTGTATCGGGCATGAAAGAAGGGCGGGGATCCGATGTTCGGATCCCCGCCCTTGGCTGTGCGGCTCACCCTAGTCCTTGGCGAGCACCTTCACCGTCCTCGGCTTGACCGCATCCTGCTTGGGGATGGTCAACGTTAGGACGCCCTTGTCAAAGGTGGCTTCCGCTTTATCAGCATCCACGGGGATGTTCAGGCGGAGGTTCCTGCTGAAAGTGCCATAGGCGCGCTCTTGCAGGACATAGTCCACATTGTCAAGGGGACCAGACACCTCACCCTTGATGAACAGGTTATCGCCCTCAATGGTGATCTCCACCTTGTCGGGATCCACACCCGGAATAGCGGCCGAGATCACGATCTCCTCGTCGGTCGTGTACACATCGAGCGGCAAAGCTAGCCGGGTGCCCTCCGTGGGCGTCCAACGGGTGCCTGTCCGCACAAAGCTATCCTCGAACAGGCGATCCATCGCCTCGCGCAGTGTCATCAGATCCTTGAACGGCTCCCAACGGCTGATAGTCATTTTGACCCTCCTAGCTTCTGTTAGTTATCGATTGCCGATACGCGGCAATAACATGGCAACTAGTGCGCCTTGACCCGGATCCTCTTGGCCTTAGCTTCCTCGCGTTTGGGGATCGTCAAGATCAACACGCCATTCCGGAATTCGGCCTGGGCCTTGTCCGTCTGCAGTCCGGCGGGGAGAGATACGCTTCGGATGAACTCTCCTCGCGCCATCTCGCGCCAAAGGTATTTGCGACTATTTTCTTCCTCTTCCTCGGCTATCTCGCCGCGGATGGTCAACATGTCGCCCGTGATGGTGATCTCGATGTCATCGGGATCGATGCCCGGGATGGCCACCTGTGCCACCAAGTCCTTATCCGTCTCATAGACATCCATCCCCAGGTCGAGACCTGTGCATCGAATGTCAAAGGGACGAACACTTCTGGGCTGGCCCCACATATCGTCGACAAGCTCTCGGAACGGATCCCATCTTACCAAGCTGCTCATACTTACACCTCCCAAGGTATCGGTCTCGGGGGCAAGTGCCGCCCGAGCTCTTCCTAACCTTTCCGACCGCCATTATAGCAGGTATCACACAGCATGTCAAGAACTTCCACAAATTCGTTGACGGAAAATCTGAGCCTCCTATTATCAAGTTCCTTGACAGAAATGACGCCCACGACTATAATGTGTTCAGTGAAGAAGCGAGGGCTGTGCCCCGCGATGCATATGAAGTTAGGGTGGCGATGGAGTACAAGGACTACTACGAGACGCTGGGTGTGAGCAAGGGCGCTTCCGCCGAAGAGATCCGCAAAGCATATCGTAAGCTTGCGCGCAAGTATCACCCAGACGTCAATCCCAACAACAAAGAAGCCGAGGAGCGCTTCAAGGAGATCAACGAGGCATACGAGGTCCTCCGTGACGACGAGAAACGCCGGAAGTATGATCAGCTCGGATCTCAATGGCAGCAATGGCAGCGAGCTGGCGGGTCTCCTAACGGATTTGATTGGACGCAATGGTTCTCATCCGGCGGATCCGCCAACCGGGGACGCGTCCGCACCGAATACGTGGATCTCAATGATCTCTTTGGTGGCAGGTCGAGCGCGAGGGGTTCCTTTGGCGGATTCTCTGATTTCTTTGAGTCGATTTTCGGCTCTGACACGCGATCGCGCGGGGCATCCGGGACTGGTGGGATGTTCCGGGTGGACGGGCGTGATATAGAGCAGCCAGTGGAAATCAGCCTGGGAGAAGCCTACGCTGGCACCGTCCGGCTGGTAGATACGGGCTCCCGTCGGCTGGAGGTCAAGATTCCGGCTGGCGTGCGTACCGGCTCGCGCATCCGAATCGCGGGCGAGGGTGAGCCCGGTGCCAATGGGGGACGCCCGGGCGATCTCTACCTTGTGGTGCAGGTCCGTGACGATCCTCGCTTTGAGCGGCGCGGCGATGATCTTTACATGACGCAGCCTGTGGATCTGTACACCATGATCCTTGGCGGCGAGGTGATCATAGAGACGCTTGATGGGCGACTCTCGCTTCGAATCCCACCCGAGACCAAGACGGGGCGTGTGTTCCGCTTGCGAGGGCAGGGCATGCCGCGGCTGCGCGATGCTTCGGAGCACGGGGATCTGCTGGTGCGCGTGATCCCTAGCATCCCGCAGAATCTGACAGAAGAAGAGAAACGGCTCTATCGCCAGCTCGCCCAGATGCGTGTGCGTACGTAGGGGAGATTTCTATGGCCAGTGATGCCTATCTCGATGATGAGCCTTGCTATTTTATCAGCATCGCAGCCCGGATGGTGAGCCTTCATCCACAGACGCTGCGCTACTATGAGCGTATTGGCTTGGTCAAACCCTCTCGGACTCGGGGCCAGACAAGGCTCTATTCCCAGAAAGACATCGAGCGGCTCCGCAAGATCACGCGGCTCACTGATGAGCTGGGGGTGAACCTAGCTGGCGTGGAAGTCATTCTTAATATGACCCGACGGATTGAGGAGCTGCAGCAGGAGCTTGATCGCGTGCAACGCGAGGCCGCTCGGCAGATAGAAGCATTGGAGCGAGAGTTGGCCCGGCACATGGGAGAGAAGGAGGTCACGCCAGCCGACTATGAGGTGCTCGAGGCGACTGCGGTTGAGCGGGAAGACATGGGGCATAACGCCTCACCGGAAGACCAGGAGGGTTCCAGGTGAACACCGCGAAAGAGCTGGCAGCATTGGTTGAGTTCGATGGGACGCAATCGGCGCTTAGCGTGTACTTGGACACAGATCTCTCTGACAAATCGAAGGATGATGTCAAGTTAATGCTGCGTCAGCAGCTCAAGACGCTCGAGCAGCAGCAGCTTCGGCAATGCGACGTGGATCGCCTATCCCGCTACCTGGACTATGAGTATGACTGGCAACCGCGGGGACTGGCGGTCTTTGCCTCGGGCGACGATCTGTGGCAGACGATCCCGTTGCCCATCAGTGTCCCAACGCGTGCGTTCTGCTCGGACAAGCCGATCATTCGTACGCTCGTGGACGTGTTGGACCGATTCGGCCGCTATATCGTGGCGCTGGTAGACCGTGAGGCATTGCGGTTGTTCCTGGTTGAGGTCGGGCAGATTACCCCCGTCTCAGAGGTGGTGGGAGAGGAACTCAAACATCATCGCCAGGGGGGGTGGGCCGCTGCCCGTTATCAGCGACATGAGGATCATCTGGCTCTGCACAACCTGAAGCAGGCTATCGAGGTGATCGGCACCTATATGGCAGACCACGATTGCTCGCGCTGGATCTTGGCGGGAAGCGATGAAGTGGTGGCTCAGGTCAAGGCATTGCTGCCGGCTGTGTTGCGGAGGGAGCTAATTGGTGAATTCGCCGTCAACATGGCGGCGCGGGCCACAGAGGTGCTCGAGCGGTCCCTAGACATAGCGCTCCATGCCGATACAGAAGAGGAGCGTCATCTAGTGAACGAGGCCATCACGGCAGCCAACAAAGGCGAGGCCGGGGTCATAGGTCTGGCCGATTGCCTCTATTCTCTCCAGGAGGGGCGAGTCCACCTTCTCTTGGTGGATGAAGAGTATTCAACATCTGGCATCATGTGCGCTCAGTGCGAGTATATCGCGCCTAGCTTGAGCGGGGCTTGTCCGTTCTGTGGTGGCACCGAGTTCCGTAAGGTGGCTGATGCGGTAGATCGAGCCATCCACAAGGCGATCAAGACGGGGGCCGGCGTCAATGTCGTGCGCGAGAATAAGGCACTACGGGAGGCCGGTGGTATTGCAGCCCTGCTTCGCTACTAGGTGAAGCATTCGAATTCGTGTGATGGATGGATTCCATTGCAACAAGGAGTAAATAGTATAAATGAACTTGAACCGTATGACACAGCGAGCTCAGGAAGCGCTCGCCGCAGCTCAGGAGCTTGCTCAACAAGACTCGCATAGTCAGATCGATGTGGAACACCTGTTGCTCGCATTACTGGAGCAACGCGATGGCGTGGTACCGGCCATTCTGGAAAAGATGGACGCACACCCCCGCCAACTAGTGGAAGAAGTGCGCACCTATTTGGGCAAGCAGCCACGGGTGCAAGGCCCTGCACAGCTCTACATGTCTCAGCGCCTTTCCGCGCTGCTTCGAAATGCTACGCAGCAAGCGGAACGCATGCGTGACGAGTTCGTCTCGACGGAGCACCTGTTTCTGGCTTGCTTGCAGGAAGATCGTGGCTGGGCTGGACAGATGCTTCGTGAACATGGGCTCTCGCCCGAGGCGGTGCTCCAAGCTCTAGCAGGCATACGTGGGTCTCAGCGGGTTACCAATCAGAACCCGGAGGCCACCTACCAAACCCTGGAAAAGTACGCGCACGACCTTACCGAGGCCGCACGAGCGGGGAAACTGGACCCCGTTATCGGACGCGATGAAGAGATACGTCGCGTGATCCAGGTTCTCTCACGCCGAACCAAGAACAACCCTGTCCTTGTGGGCGAGGCGGGCGTGGGCAAGACAGCCATCGTTGAGGGCCTAGCGACGCGCATCGTCAAGGGAGATGTTCCCAGGGGCCTGCAAGACAAGCGCATTGTGGCGCTGGATCTGGGCGCTCTGGTGGCTGGCGCCAAGTACAGGGGTGAATTCGAGGAGCGTTTGAAGGCGGTCCTGAAAGAGATCACCGAAGCGGAGGGGCAGATCATCCTCTTCATCGATGAGCTGCACACAGTCGTTGGTGCCGGTGCAGCCGAGGGTTCGCTGGACGCCTCCAATATGCTCAAGCCGCTCCTAGCACGCGGTGAGCTCCACTGCATTGGCGCAACGACGCTGAACGAGTATCGCAAGTACATCGAAAAAGACGCTGCCTTGGAACGGCGATTCCAGCCCGTCTTTGTCGACGCGCCGACCGTGGAGGAGACGATCAGCATTCTGCGTGGGCTAAAGGAGCGCTACGAGGTACACCACGGCGTGCGTATCCAGGATGGCGCCCTCATCGCTGCGGCGATGCTCTCAGATCGCTATATTGCGGACCGATTCCTACCGGATAAGGCGATTGACTTGGTGGACGAGGCGGGAGCTCGCCTGCGCATGGAGATCGATAGCTCACCCAAGGAGATCGACGAGTGCGAGCGGCGTATCATGCAGCTTCAGATCGAGCAGCAAGCTCTCAGTAAGGAACGCGATGAGGCCAGCAAAGAGCGTCTCGAGCGGATTCGCCAAGAACTTGCCGATCGCCAGGAGGAACTAGCCGCGCTCAAGGCTCGGTACGAGCGTGAGCGCGAGGCTATCGAGGCCGTGCAGAGCATCAAGGCGCAGTTAGAAGACCTACGTGCTCAGGCCGAGATCGCCGAGCGCACGGGCGACCTGGAGACAGCGGCGAGGCTGCGATACTCCGACATCCTGAATCTGGAGCGGCAGCTCAAGGAGCGGGAAGAGAGCCTGACCGAGACGCATCGCGAGCAGAGCCTTCTGAAAGAGGAGGTTACAGAGGAGGACATCGCGGAGATTGTCTCGAACTGGACGGGCATCCCTGTGTCCCGGCTACTCGAGGGCGAGATGACCAAGCTGGTACAGATGGAGGATCGCTTACACCAGCGTGTCGTCGGTCAAGATGAAGCCGTCCGGGCTGTGTCCAACGCCGTGCGCCGCGCCCGGTCTGGGCTACAGGATCCCAATCGGCCTGTCGGCAGCTTTATTTTCCTTGGGCCAACAGGTGTTGGCAAAACAGAGCTGGCACGTGCTCTGGCCGAGTTCCTCTTTGACGATGAGGATGCCATGGTACGGCTCGACATGAGCGAGTATCAGGAACGGCACACGGTCGCGCGCATGATCGGAGCTCCGCCAGGGTATGTCGGCTACGACGAGGGCGGTCAGTTGACCGAGGCCGTCCGGCGTCGCCCCTACTCGGTCGTCCTATTGGACGAGATCGAAAAGGCGCACACGGAGGTATTCAACATCCTTCTGCAGATCCTTGATGACGGTCGCCTGACGGACGGCAAAGGCCGAACAGTCAGTTTTCGCAACACCGTGATTATCATGACGTCCAACATCGGTAGCCAGTGGATTGGGGGAGCAGGTGATCCCGACGACCCTGAGGTTCGGGATAGAGTGATGCACGCGCTCCGCGAGCGGTTCCGTCCAGAGTTCCTAAACCGAGTGGACGAGATCATCATCTTCCACTCGCTCACGCGTGAGCACCTTCTCAAGATTGTAGACATACAGCTCCGACGCTTGGCCGAATTGCTGGCGCAACAGCAAATCGGGTTGGAAGTGACCCCCGCGGCCAAGGCACAGTTGGCAGCGGAGGGATATGATCGGAACTATGGGGCTCGTCCGCTGAAGCGGGCCATCCAGCGGCGTCTCCAAGACCCTCTGGCCATGGAGTTGCTGCAGGGCAGGTTCGCCGCGGGCGACACCATCTTGGTGGATGCAGAGGACGGCGAGTATAGCTTTGCAAAGGCAGAAGTCCATATCGCGGCGGGAACCGCATAGCCTACCCGCTAGCGCCGTCTATAGGTGTGGTGACCATCTCAGACGTTTTGCTTGAGAGATGATCTCTCGGTATAGTGATAATGCTTTGTGTGATAGTTTGGTCTTGCGTGATGCAGGAAACATCAGAAGCAATGCAAGGCCATCGCGAGAGCGCCAAAGGGCGTGATTTGGGAGATAACTAGAACCATGGTGGACCCTGGCAAGACCGAAAACTTTAGCAAGCCGGCGCAGGCTGCGCTGCAACTGGCGTTTACCAAAGCGCAGCGCTACCGCAATTCACCGTTGGATGTTGAACACATCGTGCTGGCGCTGTTTGAGCAGCCAGATAGAGTGCTCAGCGAGGTGTTCGACATCCTAGCCGTGGACGCATCCTACATCTCGGAACGTGTGGCAGGGCTGTTGCGCAGTGAACACCCTTCGTCCTTACCCCCGGGAGCTGGCATGCGACCCAATCTGCACGTCACCCCCCAGGCGTACAGTGTCCTCGAGCGAGCCAGCAAGGAAGTTGAGCAGCTGGGAGACGAAATTGTGTCCACGGAACACCTGCTGCTTGCTATCATCTCACAGCAGAGCGCCGTTGTCAGGATTCTGTCCGATGAGGGCGTGACGCGCGAGCGAGTGATGGACGCCCTAAGCCAGATCGATAGGTCCTCGGTGCAGGGCTCGTCACAAAGGTCCCTAGGAAAGCGTCGCTACAAGACGATATGATCGGAACTATGGGGCTCGTCCGCTGAAGCGGACCATCCAGCGGCATCTCCAAGACCCTCTGGCCATGGAGTTGCTGCAGGGCAGGTTCGCCGCGGGCGAC
>CAZTMY010000116.1:0-7439 GCA_964614895.1 uncultured Anaerolineales bacterium | reverse complement strand
GTGGCGCCGTGACCAAAGCAGCCGTTCCCACCAGAAGCGAGACGGCGCCCGGCCACACACCCAGCACAAAGCCAGCCAGCGCGAGTAGCGGCGTCACATAGGGCGCCGGCCTCCAGACGTCAAGGCGCAAGAGCCATGCCAAACAGAGCATCGGTCCCACGGCGATCAAGATGCGTGCTAGAGGCATCGATCGGTAGTGGATGAGGAAAGCCGCCAAGCCCACGAGTGTCAGAGCTACGAGCACCCAGAAAGGCTCATCCGACAATCCGTGGCCATAGACAGGGTATAGAAACACCGCCGCATAGCCGACCAAGCCTAGCCATCCACTCACCAGCCCAGTGAGCGTCCTCTGCAGGTCGGCAACTTCCTCGCGAAAGCTCTGCTGCAGCTCATACGTCCGGACACTTTCGTCCATGGCGCTCTCCCTTCTGCCGAGGAGGATGCTGAACCACATGATATCCAGGAAGCTATATGATGGCGAAATGCGAACGTGGCCGAGGGACCACAATCCCCCGGCCACGTGGCGCCTAGCGTAGCCACTATGCGCTCAACTCGTCCATGGCCCGCTCCAGCAGCGCCCGCATGTACCCGATGGCATAGCCAGTGCCACCTCCTGCGGCATATCGCCCGGCAAAGCGCGGCGTGTGGTCCAGGGTTACAGTGCCCGTATAGCCCGTCGCCACCAGCGTACGCATGATCTGGTACATCTCCATGTAGCCGTTGTCCAGGAAGGTCTCGGTGAAGCGAGGCAGCGGCGCGCTGACGTTGCGAAAGTGAACGATCAGCACGCGGTCATCGGCCACAAACTCGCGCAAGCCATCAAGTAGGTCGCCAAACCCATCGGTCCCGCCCTCCAGCCAGCAGCCGCAGCAGAACTCCATACCCAGCGCGTCGCTCTCTGCGACGGCGAAGGCCTTGCGGTAGGCCTCCGCGCTGCGGATAAGGCAAGGAATCCCAGCGATGGGCTCGTGGGCCGGTGGATCATTGGGGTGGAGAGCCATACGGACGCCGGCCGCCTTGGCCACGGGCATCATCCGTTCGGCAAAGTAGGAAAAGTTCTCCCAGAGCTCGTCTTCGCTGTAGGCGCGGCCATGAGTCCACGGACGCTGGCGCAAGTCAGCCATGTCCACGTGGCGCGCCATAGCCCCCCGCGACTCGCCGGCGGGCGAGCTCCAGACCTGATCGGGCTCCCATGTGAAGGTTGTCACGCCAATGCCAGCGCGGCCCAGGTTCTCCACGAACTGCTGGTACGCCGCGATGACCTTGTCGCGCTCTGGCAGTCCCAGGTGGATGGCCGCGTTCTTGGCCACCGTCATGTTCCCGACCATGTACAGCTCAAGCCCGGCGTCCTCCACCTTGTGGCGGAGTGTTGTCAACGAGGCCACGTCGCGCTGATCATCGCGAACCCACGTATAGACGCAGGGCACTCCGAGCTGCCTCGTGAACGTCAGCTCCTCCTCGTTAACGTCCGGTGAGATCATCATGGAGAGACATAGTGCGGGACGGCGTGCTTGATGGTAGTTGCGATTCATGGAACACTCCTCTCAATGGGTTGTGGCGATTGTAGTCGCACCACCGCACCGATCAAGGCCGCTGAGCTGCGTCCGCTAGTGACGAGTCACGCCCGCCATGTCAGTCGCTCGCTGCGGATCCTCACGCACTTGCATCATTACCTTGACGCTGCTATCGTCTGCCCCGCGGCTTGCAGTGCCAGAGAGGAGCACCATGACAACTCTGCTAGGCGTGTTCGCCCACCCCGATGATGACGTGACCATCGGCCCATTGCTAGCCCACTATGCGCGGCGCGGCGTGTCCACCCGCCTGCTCTACCTCACCTCGGGCCAGGCGGGCGTTAACCTGGTCGGGCCGGAGCGCGGTGACGAGCTGGGATCGCGTCGCGAGGACGAGGCCCGTGCCGCCAGCCGCGCCTATGGTATCGAGGAGCCGCTGTTCTCAAGGGCACAGGATGGGACGCTCTCTACCATGACCACCCAGGACTTGCTTTGCCTGGGCGAGCGTTTGTCTGAGATAGTGCGCCGCCTTCAGCCCCAGGTGATTATCACCTTTGGCCCCGACGGCTATACCCGGCACGGCGATCATAAGGCCACCTGCAGCCTGGTCACTGACCTTTTGCAGAACTGGGGAAAAGCCGACTCGCCTTCCCCACGGCTCTACTATGTCGCCTTGCCCAAGCGCGCCGCCGTGGCGCTGGCCGCGGGCGGGTTCCCCACCTGGGCCTTGGCCTGGGCCCATGAGCGCTACCTGACAACCGAGATCGATGCCGCTGATGGTATCGAAGCTGCGATTGCGGCATTGCGCTGCTATCGCAGCCAATTCTCTCCCGCCGACATGGAGATGCTGCAGACGCTGATGAGAGAAACCCTGAACGGACAGATCGCATTGCGGCCGGGGCTCGTGTCCGTGGACCCGGCGCAGCGCGCCCGCGATCTATTTGGGTAGCGCAGTCAGGAGCGGGCGTGACGCCGCTATTTCGATCCGAGGTGGCTATTTGGGCGCTCGGGGATCGTGTGCTATATTAGAGAGCCCTGTGCTGCTCACAGGGCATGCTCACGCAGACCACCCGTGGCATGTTGGGATCACTTGGGCATCACGCCCGATGGTTCAGCAACGGACCCCCCAGGGGCTGGTACTATGCCGCCGACTCACAGCCGGCATCGTCGGCGCTGGCATAGGTAAGAATAGAGGACAACTTTTCCCATGGCTACGAAGCGTTTGGAACATACACGCAATATCGGCATCATCGCGCACATCGACGCGGGCAAGACTACGACCACGGAACGCATTCTGTTCCATGCGGGACTGACCCATCGCGTGGGTAGTGTGGACGAGGGCAACACGGTCACCGACTTTATGCCCCAAGAACGTGAGCGCGGCATTACCATCCAGTCTGCCGCCATCACTTGCACCTGGCGCGGTCATCAGATCAACTTGATCGACACACCAGGCCACATAGATTTTACCGCCGAGGTCCAGCGCTCGCTGCGCGTCCTCGACGGTGGCGTGGTCGTGTTTGACGGCGTCGCAGGCGTAGAGCCGCAGTCGGAGACCGTCTGGCATCAGGCCGATCGGTACCACGTGCCCAGGCTCTGTTTTGTGAACAAGATGGACCGCGCCGGCGCCGATCTAGACGCGGCTGCTGCTAGCATCCGCGAACGGCTGGGCGCGCATACCGTGGTCATCCAGATGCCCATCGGCCGCGAGGCAGAGTTCACGGGCGTCATTGACCTGATCGCTATGCAGGCAATCCGCCAGGAAGAGGAGCTCGCCGAGCCCGTCGTAGGGCCTGTGCCCGTAGATCTGGCGGAAGAAGCGGCCCGACGCCGAGACGCGATGCTCGAATCGCTGGCCGATGTCGATGATGATATTGCCATGCTCTACTTGGAGCATGAGGAGCCGGATACCGAGACGCTGCTTGCCGCCTTGCGCCAAGCCACCTGCGATGGCACGGCTGTCCCAGTGCTGTGCGGGTCGGCGTTCCGAAACATCGGCGTACGGCAGGTGCTTGACGCTGTAGTGGACCTGCTACCATCGCCGGTGGACGTTGAACCGATGCGAGGCATCTCGCTGCTCGACGAGAGCCAGGTAACCTGCCACCCTGATGCTACAGAGCCGCTAGTGGCCCTCGTCTTCAAGATCAGCACCGATCCCTATGTAGGCAAACTCTCGTTCGTGCGCGTCTATTCTGGCGTTTTGGCCACGGGCGATAGTGTCTACAACGCCGCGCTGGGGGAAACCGAGCGCATTGGCCGACTGGTGCGTATGCACGCCGACCACCGCGAGCAAGTCGACGAGATTCGCGCTGGTGATATTGGCGCTATCCTTGGGTTCAAATCGGCTACCACCGGACATACGCTCTGTAGCCAGGACCAACCCGTAGCGCTGGAGGAGATCACGTTCCCAGCGCCGGTCATCGAGATAGCCATCGAGCCTGTCAGCAGAGCCGATGCCGACAAGCTATCCAAGGCGTTGCATCGCCTTGGGGAGGAAGACCCCACCTTGGCCGTCCGGACCGACGAGCGCACGTCGCAGACAACGCTGGCAGGCATGGGCGAGTTGCACCTAGACGTGATCGTCGATCGCATTCGGCGCGAGTTCGGTGTGGGCGTCAACGTTGGCGCGCCCAAGGTAGCTTACTGCGAGACCATCACCCGCCCAGTGAAGGTTGAGGGACGTCTGATCAAGCAGACCGGCGGTCATGGCCAGTACGCAGTAGCCGAGATCGAGTTCGAACCTACCGAGCCTGGGAGCGGCTTTGCCTTTGAGAGCAAGATCACGCGCGGTGCCATCCCGCGGGAATTCATCCCTTCAGTGGAACGTGGTATTCGTGACGCCATGAAAGAGGGCATCCTCGCCAAGATGCCGGTAGTGGATATCAAGGCGACGTTGGTTGACGGCAAGTACCATGAGGTAGATTCGTCGGATCGTGCTTTTGAGGGCGCCGGCGCCATGGCGCTGCGCGAGGCGTTAGCCCGCGGCGGATCGGTGCTGCTTGAGCCGGTGATGCGTGTCGAGATTGTCGCCCCGCAAGAGTATGTCGGCGATATCATCGGAGACCTGGGCAGCCGAGCTGCGATGGTCCAGGGTATCGAACCCAGAGCCACTGGCGTGCAGACCATCTGTGCAGACGTGTCGTTGGCGCGTATGTTCGGCTATGCCACCACGTTGCGTTCGCTAACGCAGGGCCGGGGCACGTTTACGATGCGGTTCGAGCGCTACCAGCAGGTCAGCGAAGAGACCCGCAAGGAGCTGATCGAACAGGTGGCATAGCAGCGGCAAGCTACCAACATAGATACGTCAGGGGCCAGATGCCCGCTTGAGCGACTCGGGGAAACATCTGGCCCCTTTGGCGTAGACCGGCCTCAGTTAGACGCGAAACAGCGGCTCGATGTTCTCTAGGATGCGATCGAGTTCGCGATGGTCCTCTTCATCCAGCTCGGCGCAACCGGGCTGGCGCATGCGCGCCGTGGCGATAACGCCCCGACGCACCAGCACCTCCTTACAAACCTGCATACCCAGCATTCCTGCCAAGTTAATCTCGGGCAGCAACCGGTTAAAAATAGCCCGCGCGGTATCCTCGTCGCCGTCTTGGAACGCGTCCCAGATCTGGACATAGACGTCGGTAACTTCTGTGGCGGGCATGAATCCCACCGCTCCGCGCCGCATCTCGGAGATCATCCAGCGACCCAAAGCTCCACCAAAGACGCCCCAACACTCCTCGCCGGCTAATCTCACAACACCGCTGATGTGATGGGCACTGGGCGCCATCTCCTCCTTGACATAACGTACGTGCTCGATCTCTACGAGTAACCTGGAGAGCAGTGCGCTGTCGAGCCCAGCGAACGAATGCTGGATCATCACGGGGCGTTGGGCAGCCTCGGCGATCGCCGCATAGTAAGCAAACAGCTCCTCGCGGCTGGCACTCGCCAGATAGGGGGGTAGCGCCACGACGGCATCGGCGCCGACCTTTGCCGCGTGTTCGGCGTACTCTGCCGCGGCCGCAGCCATAGTGGCCGCCACGCCCACCACCACCGGCACACGGCCCGCCGTCTGGCGTACCACCAGCTCGACCAGGCGCCGTCGTTCGGCGTCAGTCAAGTACTGAAACTCGCTGCCCAATACCGGATACATAATCCCGTGTGCGCCGCACGCTATGGCGAAATCGACCTCGCGGGCCAAGGAGTCGCCGTCAATCTGGCCCTGTGTGTCCAGCGGCGTCTGCAATACCGGAAAGATTCCTCGAAGTCGTTGCATGGTCACCCCTCAGATGTCATAGCCCCCGTAGGTACGAGCTGCCTTGATGAAGGCCTCTACGCGCTCGGGCGAGGTATCGGCCTGGATGATGTGCGCCGGCGCGATCATGTATCCGCCACCATCGCCGAGGATAGCCATCTTCTCGCGTACATCTGCCTCGATCTCCTCAAGCGTGCCTTGAGGCAGCAAGCGTTGCTGGTCGATGGCTCCAAAGAAGGAGACCTTGTCCCCAAACTGCTGCTTGAGGGCCTGCGGATCGTGGCCTGGCACATTAGGTTGCACCGGATTGAAGACATCCATCCCGATCTCGATCAGGTCTGGCAGGAGCTCGGCGACCGCGCCGTCACTGTGAAAGATGATCAACAGATCGGGATTCTCTGCCTTGGCCGCAGCAAAGATGTTCGCATAGAGCGGCTTGAAGATGCGCCGCCACATACGGGGCGAGAGCAATAATCCCGTCTGCGAGCCAAAGTCATCCCCGAACCAGATGGCGTCCACGCCACGATGAGCCAGCTCCTGGGCGATGCCCAGGCTCCAGTGATGCGATTTTACCAGGAGCTGCTCGATATAGTCGGCACCCATAGCCAGATCCAGCATGTACTGTTCCATGCCCACCAAATGCCAGTTGAGCTCAAACATGGTGAGCTCGCAGTCGCCGATGATGAAATAGTCATCGTGGTAACGGGCGATGTCTTCTTCGGCTCGCTGGTATCGGGCGGGATCGTGAGGATCGGGGAAGGTATAGGCCTCCACATCCTCCGGCGTGGCGCCACGCAGCGGCGAGGCCACAACCTCCATATAGAGCGGTCCCTGCCGCATCTTCATGCCAAACTCGTTGGTGATGAGGCCGTTCTCGTCCTCTTTCAGCTCGAAGTCCTCGGCCAGTCCAGCCCCCACGACAACGACGTCGCTGCCCATGCGTGTGCGCAGCTCGTTGGCAGAGATTCGATACTTGAGGTCTTCATAGTACGCCGGGCTATAGTCGGGTTCCAGGCCATACCTCTCGGAGAACCTCTCCAGCAGGCTGGCACAGAGGTCAAACTGGATGGGCACACGATCCGGCAGGCCTGAACGCGTCAATGCTCTCTGGACCCGCTCCTTGCTGTTCATCACATCACCCCTCTGCGTTCATGCCTATTCGTACTTCTCTATGGTGATAGAACTGCCCGATCAACCTCGCTGCCAACGTGATCGCAGGTATTCCATATACAGCAGCGCATTTTCGACCGGCACGTTGCTAGGGATGTGGTTACCCACAGCGAACATGAATCCGGGACATTCCATCGCCAAAGGGATCGTGGCGTCGATCTCCGCGCGGATCTGCTCAGCAGAGCCAAAGGTGAGCGTGCGAGCGTCTACCTTGCTGGCAAGAATGGCGTGCGTCTTGCCATGCCGCTCGACCACAACATCAAGGTCGGTCATGGGCTCAAAGCAGAGAGCATCGGCGCCAGCCTCGACGACATCGTCCACAAACTCGGTATAGTCACCGTCGGATGTAAAGACCACAAGCTTGCCCGCGTCTTTCATGATGGACCACAGCGCCTTGTAACGCGGCAAGATCTCGGCCCGATAGAACTCCGGCTGCATAAAAGGGCCCGCTGTCCAGACGAAATCGTCGTGGCACATAAAGACCTCGATGGAGGTCTGGGCCCAGGCGTGGTAGTGAT
>CAZTMY010000115.1:0-7480 GCA_964614895.1 uncultured Anaerolineales bacterium | reverse complement strand
TCAGTCCATTTTGCGCTTATCTATGACGCGTTGCACCTTGCCCTCGCTACGCGCCACGTTGCGCGCCATGGACAAGGACTTCAGGTAAACCTCCGGGCCCATGACAGCGGATCCGAAGCAAAGCAAGACACCGCCCTCTAGGCGTGATACCTGGTAGGCATAGACGAGCATGTCCGTGTAGGAGGCAGCACCCAGCGCGGCGCCATCACAGTTAGGATGCTCGTGGGTGATATCATAGCCAATGCCCACATGCAACGTGACGGGAATGCCCAGACGATAGCCGGCCGCCAGGATGCTGATGTCACGATGAGGCAGATGCTCCTCCCAGATTGCGCGTCCGACAGCTTCACCGAACCCAATCCCCTCCTGGGTTGCCTGGATAGCCATCTCATTCAACGCGCCCGTCTCACGCCAAAGGCCAAACTCTCCCGTGCGGATATAGCGCCCAACGCTCTCGCTGGTGCCACCTACCAAAGCCAACTCATAATCGTGGATCGAGCCTGCTCCGTTCAAAGCGATGGCAGAGATCACGCCCCGTTCCATGAGATCAATCACATAGCGTGCCAATCCGCACTTGATGACGTGCGCGCCCATCATCAAGATCACCGCAGCGTCACGCCGCTGGGCGGCGACGATACGCTCTGCCAAGAGAGGCAGTGCAGGATGGTCAAAGTCTGGCAGTGGGTCGTCAAGCTGGGCCAAGTCATTCACCGAGACATCGTGAGTGCGCGCAGCGAGTGGTTGTAGGGAGAGCCGAGATCGATCGAACTGAGGGTAGGGCATAGTGATGATCCCCTGCGTAGTATGAGACGTTACGGATACTTGGCTTTTAGAAACCGTGAGCGTACACCCGACAGTAGCTCTCGTAACGGGTCTTTGATATCTGTCCTCTTTCGACGGCAGCTTTTACCGCACAGCCAGGCTCATGTATATGCGAGCAAGGGGAAAAGCGACACTCGGAGAGGTACGGACGCATCTCCGGGAACAGGTTATCCAAGTCTTTCGGTTCAACATTCCACAGGCGAAACTGCCGTAGGCCTGGCGTATCGGTTACGCAGATGCCTGGTTCGGGTCGCAACAACCGGGGCACAACGGTCGTATGGGTCCCTCGATCATGGAACGCGCTGATCTCGCCCGTCTCGAGATCCAGATGGGGCCACAGTGCGTTCAAGAGGGTGGATTTGCCCGTTCCCGACGGGCCTGTCAAGACTGTCAGCCGGTTGCGCATCAACTCGCGCAGCGCTGGGAGCCCCTCGGTGGTGATAGCGCTAGTACGCACCACACGATAGCCAATGCCCTCATACAGCCCTAGAATACGCGTCTGCCGCTGACTCTGTACCAGATCCATCTTGTTAGCCACGATGGTGACCTCGAGTTCCTCTAACTCGCAGGCCATCAGATAACGGTCCAGCATGAACGGGTTCAAGGGCGGGCTGGCGATGCTGAACACCGCCAGCACGAGATCCACATTGGCAACGATGACTTGCTCGATCTGAGGTCGCGGTAGCGGAGGGCAACGCGATAGAACGCTACGCCTCGGCAGGATCTCCTCGATGATGCCACGGTTCTCGGAAAGGAGCCTTATTCGGACGCGATCGCCGACGGCAACCAAATCACTGCTGGCAACATCTTGCTTCAAGCGACCCCGCAGCCCGCAGTCAATCAAGTCTGCGGGTGCGCTATCCAATTCCACGTAATAGTGGCCACCGTGCGCGCGCACGACGATGCCTTCCAAGAAGTCCTGGCTGGTCACACGTCAGAACTCGACTGTGCGAGGGGTGCTGCCGGCTCCCAGTAGCGGTAGCGCAAAAGAGCTTTGACGGCGGGGAGGCCATCGCGCCATGGTGAGAGTTTCTTCTCCACACGAGGATCATAGGAAATGGGTACCTCGTGGATAGGGATCCCCATACGGATGATCTTGGCCGTAATCTCGGGCTCCAGATCAAAGCGGTCGCACTCCAGATCCAGCTTGCGAGCCACATCGATGCGCATGAGTTTGTAGCAAGTCTCCATATCTTGCAGCCGAACGCCATACAGCAGGTTAGTAAGCCAGGTGAGAAACTTGTTTCCCAGGCGAAGCAACAGCTTCTGATTGGCAAAGGATCGCACCCCATAGACAACTTTTGCCTGGCCGGAGATCAATGGCTCGAGGAGAGCGTGATAGTCCTGCGGATCATATTCCAGATCGGCATCTTGGATGATGATGGCATCGCCGGTCGCTGCCTGAAGCGCGCTGCGAATGGCGGCGCCCTTGCCCCGATTCACCGGATGACGCAGCGAACGTAGCTCGGGGATGTCCACCTCGGCTAGGATCTCGGCCGTACGGTCGCTGGAGCAATCGTCGACGACGATAATCTCCTTGTTCACGTCCACGGCAGCCACGCGTTCGAGAATCGTCGCAAGGCCAGCCTCTTCATTATAGATGGGCATCAGAACCGATAGCTTGATCAAGACACGCTCCCTTGTCTGGGGGCCGCCACGCGCCTGACGTAGCACAGCGCGATTATAGCTGAACGCTGACACGATAACAACCTTACCGAGCAAGCTAGCGGCTCACGCGTGACGGCGCAGACCCATCTGTATACGCTGCCCCAGCACATAGCCGGGATGGAGGTGAAACGACTATGGACCCAGGGGTAGCTAGCAGTGCAGCCTTGGCAGCGGCATCAAGCTACGGTCTCGGGCGGGCCACAGCGCAGGCTCTTCTGTACGAAGGGGCTGACGTGGTCATCAACGAGCGGTCAATATTGCCAGCCTGACTATCCAGGTAGATGGTGGGCTTGTGCAGGTCTGGCCATAGTCGGTCGGCTCAGCCGATGTCCTTCTGGTAGAAACGGTACGTGCGATAGATCTCGCCGCCCATCATCTCGATGCCGCGACGCACGTTATAGTTATCCTCCAGGATCCAGGACATCTCGGCCCACTCGTAGCCTTTGCGGACAGCGACGCGGCAGGTCTCTTGGTAGAAGAGCGACTCGACGCCCTTTAGGCGGTGCTCTTTCTGGACGCCCATGATGAGCACCCGCAACCCGGTGATCCTTTTCCGGCCGAACAGAAAATAGAACCACCCAAATGGAAAGAGGTGCCCCTTCATCTTGGCTGCGATCTGGTTGAAATCGGGCAGCGTGATGGAACAACCAATGGCTTGATCGCCCTGGAAGGCGAGATAGCACAATTCCTCGTCCGCGATCATGCCCAGGTTGTCGACAAGATGATCAAACTCGCTATCGGTCATCGGAACGGCGCCCCAGTTCTCCGACCAGGCTTGCCGATAGATCGGCTTGATCAACTCGGCTTCCTCGTGCAGCCGCTTGAGATTCATGTGGCGTACTGTTATGCCATGGCGTTCCTGGGCCAACCGGGCAACGCGCTTGACGCGTTCGGGCAGATTCTCGAGGTTTGGACCAAAGCGCGCGATATCCACCTTGTAAGCATACAGATCCTTGATCTTCTCAAGGCCGCATTCTTCCAGGATCTCTGCATAGTAGGGCGGATTATAGGGCATCATGATGACGGGTGGTCCGTCAAAGCCGTCTACGAGGAGAGCGCATTCGTCGTTGATGTTCAGGTTCATCGGGCCACGCATAGCCTCGCGGCCACGTCTTGCAAGCCAATCCCCGGCCGCGCTTACAAGAGCCGTAGCAACGGGCGGATCGTTAATGGCCTCAAACTCACCAAAGAAGCCGATGTTCTCGTCCCACACCTGACGGTGGATCTGGTCATCGATGGCTGCGATCCTGCCGACGACCTCGCCCTCACGTCTGGCCAGAAAAAGCTGCACCGCTGCATGCTCAAAGAAAGGATTCTTGTGAGCGTCGAAATGCTCACGTCGCTCTGACAGCAAAGGTGGTACCCAGTATGGGTCATTGCGATAGAGGTGGAACTGAAATCGTATGAACTCCTCTAGCTCCTTTGGCGTGGTGACCCGCTGGATGTGGACTTGGGTTTCTGACATAGCTCCTCCTCGTATGCCCGAGTACGCTTTACGAAGACAACCCCATCTGCATGCTTGGGATGCGCCGGACGGGCAAGCTGTCGAGAATTGTAGGTTGCGGACGGACAGGAGTAAGGGATGAATGAGCGCCGCCGATGCCTAGCGAGGAGCAAACCGGTAACCCATACCCCGCTCTGTGAGGATATACCTCGGAGAAGTCGGATCGGGCTCGATCTTCTGGCGGAGACGCCACACCAAGAGCTTGGTATAGTCTGTGTTGCCGATGTACTCGGGCCCCCATACGGCAGATAGAAGCTGGTTGTGCGAAAGGATGTGACCGGCGTGCTCCGCAAGATAGAAGAGCAACTGCGCTTCCGTAGGTGTGAGATTGACCTTCTCGCCTTGGAGCCGGACTTCCCAACGATCGGGATCGATGACCAGATCGCCGAACACCGCCTGCTGAGTAGGGTGATCGGAGGCGTATGAGGGGCGAGACCGACGCAGGACCGCCTCCACGCGTGCTTGCATCTCGCGAAGACTGAATGGCTTGGGGATATAGTCGTCCGCGCCGAGGCGAAGGCCCTTGATGCGATCTATCTCTTCACCCCGTGCTGTGAGCATGATGATCGGTATCGTCGAGTCCGCGCGGACGCGCTGCAAGACCTCAAAACCATCCATCGAGGGCATCATTACATCGAGCAACATGAGGTCCGGGTGCAACGAATATAGCTTGCGTAAGCCATCGCGGCCGTCTATCGCGGTACGCACGTCATAGCCAGCGTACGCCAGATACAGCTCCACGGCCTTGGTCAGAGCCTCGTCGTCATCGACCAGAAGAAGTGTCGTCTGGGCTTCCACGTTGGTACCTACTCATATGTGTAAGGGCTATGTGCACGTCTCACAGTCCCCTAGGACATCCTCAGGGATACTATAGTACGCTGCGAACGGGGTAACAGAAAGACCACGTAAAAACGACGGCAGACTCCAGATCCTGTGCCAATCTTGCTCCTCAAGTATACGCAGGTTGCGAGGGCTGTCGACCGCCAGAAACTGCGCATCCCCTGGTTCTACGTCAAGAGATGTTGCATCAGCCATGGAAGGTTGGCGTCAACATCTCCGGATGCTATAATCTTGCTGTTGCTGCATCCATGGTTCTGGGGGGTGTGCCATGTCCGGACATAGCAAATGGGCCACGATCAAGCGCGCCAAAGGTGCCAATGACGCCAAGCGCGGCCGACTATTCACGCGGCTCGGACGTGAGCTCACGGTGGCTGCACGTGAGGGCGGCGGTGACCCGGATGCGAACTTTCGGCTGCGCCTGGTCCTGGACAAAGCCAAGAGGGCCAACATGCCCAAGGAAAACATCGACCGCGCTATCAAGCGGGGCACCGGCGAGCTCAAAGACGCGGGGAGCATGGAAGAGGTCACCTACGAGGGCTATGGTCCCCATGGTACAGCGTTCCTCATCGAGGTGCTCACGGACAACAAGAACCGCACGGTGGCTGATGTTCGCCACGTTTTCTCGCGACTGGGCGGGAACCTAGGCGCCGACGGCTGCGTTGCTTGGATGTTCAGCCGCAAGGGCTATATCGCCATCAATCTTGGCGATGATGATCCCGAAGAGGTGGCCTTACTGGCCATCGATGCCGGGGCCGAGGACGTCGAAATCAGCGAGGATCTGATCGAGGTCTACACAGATCCTAGCGAGCTCCGTCAAGTCCAGGAGACCATTGCCGAAAGGTACGAGATCGAGACCGCCGAGCTCTCTTGGATCCCGCAGAGCACACAGGCCCTAGACGAACGGGCAACGCTGCAAACGATGAAGCTCATCGATACTCTTGAGGATCTTGATGACGTCCGACAGGTGTACACTAATCTCGATATCTCGGACGAGGCGATGGCCATGTTCGAGAAGACCGCTAGCTGACGATCGGCGATGCTAGTTCTGGGCCTTGATCCTGGGCTGGCGACGATGGGCTATGGCCTGGCGACAGGCGATGGTCAGGAGCTTAGGGCGCTTGACTATGGAGTCATCCGTACGGCCCCTGATCTAAGCCTTCCTCAGCGACTGCTGGTGCTGAGAGACGATCTCCAGCGTCTCCTCAAGAACCACCGACCCGACGCTGCGGCCGTGGAAAAGCTCTACTTTGCTACCAACGCGCGGACGGCATTTGTGGTGGGGCAAGCTCGCGGTGTTATACTGCTCACGTTGGCAGAGGCCAATATCCCCATTGCCGAGTATACCCCACTCCAGATCAAGCAAGCTGCCACCGGATACGGGCAGGCGGAGAAGCGTCAGGTGCAGGAGATGGTGCGGTTGCTGTTTGGCCTAGATGAGGTGCCACGCCCGGATGATGCCGCTGACGCGTTGGCGGTCTGCTTGTGTCACCTTCACTCCTCGCGCTTCCAGGCTGCGGCTGCCCGCGCCGATGCCGAGGTGCCATGATTGCGCGACTTGCTGGCACCTATGCTGGGCGTGCTGACGAAGCGATCGTGGTGGACGTCGCCGGTGTTGGGTTCTGCGTGCACGTGCCGCAGGGGTTCTTTGACCAACAGCGTAGCGAAGGCGATGCGGTTGCGTTACATATTCACACCCACGTTCGAGAGAACGAGATCAGCCTTTATGGGTTTGAGAAGGCCGAGGAGCGGGAGCTCTTCGAGTTGCTCCTGACAGTGAATGGTATTGGGCCACGCACCGCGCTAGCTTGCCTATCCACGCTCTCGCCCGAGGTGATGCGACAGGCTGTCGTGTCTGGCGAGGCAGACGTGTTCACTCGCATCCCAGGTATTGGCCCCAAGACCGCGCAGCGGATGATGCTGGATCTCAAGGATCGCGTCGGCCATTTGGCGATGGCGCCAGGCGCGGGGTTCGCTGCGGGTCCCGATCGCGACGTGATCGAGGCGCTGATGGCACTGGGGTACTCGGCAGCCGAGGCCCAATCGGCGCTTCGTGGCGTTCCCAAGGAGATCACCTCGCTCGAACAGCGCATCGTGGCTGCGCTGCGCCAGATGGCTTCATAGACTACGCTGCAAATCCCCTTGCTGCCCCCCAGAAGGTTCGCGGCTTGGCCGCCGCGCCGTTCATGGTCGCTCAGTACAGGCCCAGCAAGTCAGGTAGCCAGGCCGCTGGCAAGGCGCGCAAGAGCGCTGGGAATAAAAAGCCAAGGCACAGCAAAAACGCCAGAAACGCGGCCAAAACGCGCGGCAGAAGGCCAGAGAGGAACGTCCGGGGAGCGGCAGGCGAATCGGACGGCACCCACCGCGCCATCCTGAGCGCGCCCCAGCCCACACCAATGCTCCCAGCAAGCAGAGCGAGGCCTAGGGCGGCGTCTTCGGCAGTGATCAGAAGGGTGTCTGCCAAGCGCACAGGGAACGATGCGGCGAGGGGAAGACCGCTCAACCCGAAAACGCTGGTGACAAGCGCCACGCGACCGAGCCATTGTGGGTGAGTACCCACGCTTGCTGGCGGGGAATCCGCTTGGCCGCTTTCCTCATTCAACCCCCAGAGCGCGCTGGTCGCAGCCAGCAAAGCCACGTTCCCCAGCC
>CAZTMY010000114.1:0-7491 GCA_964614895.1 uncultured Anaerolineales bacterium | reverse complement strand
CTGGTACGCTTGCAGAGTCCGTTCGAGCCAAAGAAAGCGCGCGGGCGAGGGTTGAACGATGCCTCCGATGGCAAACCGCGCCGTGGGATCCCAGCCGTGGATATGCGTGTAGTAGTTGTGGAAGATAGTCGCATACTCGGCAGGCGTCCGGTTCCCCTGCACATAGTTCCCCTCGGGATCCGTGACAGGGCACTCGGGCTCGTTGCCGATGATCCAGACGGCGCCGGGATTGGCCAACACAGCCGCCCGGACCGCGTCCCAGTCGGGAGGATATGTGTACTGGCCCACTGGCAAGAGTTGGACATACGCCACGCCTGTCGGACGCTCCGGCGCAGCGCTATAGCTATAGTCAGAATACCAGCCAAAGGGCAGCCGATCCAGCGGATAGTCCGCCAGCGCGCCATAGTGCAGAAACCCCACGCCCACCCGATTGACGGGATACGCTGGCTCCGCGTCGCGCGCCACCAACGGCAAGCGCAGGGCTGGCGGATCCCCGTCCGCCACCACCGCGCCCGCGCCGCTCAGCAAAAGGGCGGCGACCAGCGTGGCCAGCAGCCCAGCGCGCGTTGGCGCTCGTCGCCGAACAGCGTGCTGGGCACGTTGTGCAGGCATCATCATACGTCAGCCGTTCCTTGCGATATAGGGCAGCCACATGGTGGTTCCCTCGATGGTGATCAGGCCATCGTACCGATTCTGGAGCACATCATAGCCGTCCACACACAGCCGGCTGATGCGTCGCTTGGCCAGGTCATCGAGCATCTCGAGCACCGTCGCTCCGCCATCTGTGGGACGCATGGCCCTGAAGCGGATCCGCATGACGTCCACATCCGCGCCGGGCGTATAGTCGCTGGTGCTCAGCGCCGCGTAGGCGATGACGCCGTTGGCCGCGTCGACCTGGTTGCGAAGCACGGTGCCCAGCGTGTCGGTCACCGGCGTCGCTGCCGTCGTTGGCGCGCCACCCTCATCCACCGCTTGGAGAAAGCGGGGATCGTACCCCACGAACAGATCGGCCGCCTGTACTCGTGTCCCGCCGCTCTCGATAGCCACCGTCACCGTGACGATGTCACCCACGTCCACCGCCGTCGACGATGCCAAGAAGCGCAGCGCCGGCGTCTCGGCCAGCGGCCCCGTCTGCATAACCGGCCCGCTGGTGAAATAGTTCCCAGCCAGCAACGATGCATCCCTAGCGTCGATATAGTCATCCTCGTTAAAGTCAGCCCCTGGCTCGAAAAGCGTCTCACCCGATGCCTCCCAATAGCCCCCAAGCAGCACTGCCACGTCAGCGGAGCTGACAGTATCGTCGTTGTTGGCATCGCCCTCGTACAACGTTACCGTGAGGACAGTCGTGGGCGTCACGATCTGCGCGTCGCTAATCACCGTCGAGAGCGTGTGCAGGTTCTTGACGGATACGTCCCGCCGACCCTCGGCCACGTTCAACACGGCGAACTGGCCATACAAATCAGAGGCCGTGACGACATTGGTATACACCCCGCTGATGCTGTAGGTAACCGGCACGGACCAGCTCGCGTCCGGACGGCCGGGGCGGCCCTGTAAATCCAGATGCACCAGCACGGTGGCGGTCATGGCCTTGCCAAAGTGCACCACGGCGGGGCCGGTGCCAGGGATCGTTCCGCCGGTAAGCATCACGCCAGTGACCTGATCGGGGCTGGTGCTGACATAGCCCGGTACCGGCGCGCAAGTCACCGTGTACTGCGTGCCAGGCTCGATCTCGTCAAACCAGTAGCCGCCGATGGGACCCCACTCGTCCGTCTCGTTGCTGACCCAGGTGCGGCCACCTGGGTCAAGCGTCACGGTGACGCCGCCGATGCCCGGCTCCGAGGCTTGGTCATACTCGCCGTCCCCATCGAGGTCGTGAAACACAACCCCGGAGATACTATAGTCAGGTGGCTCGGGCACCGTCGCGCGCGGAGAGATGTCGCCAGACGTATTCCAGGCGGGCTCCGCAGCCACCGCCAGCGTCACCAAGCACATGCCGATCACGGCAAGCGCGAGTGGCAACAGCAATCGGAGATGACCATTAGCCCTGATCCGAGACTGCCGCTCTTTCATGAGACCCTCCCACCAACCCTGCGTAACCAAACACCGAGGGAGACTCACAGCAACAAGCAGCGCTATGCAGCTATCCGGCGCCCTCGCGCTGCGCCACGACGATCACACGATGGGTATAGGCCCAATCCGGCCAACACGTAACCAGAGTAAGCCGCGCATCCTCGGTAGGATCCATGGCTGCCGCGTGAGCCAGTCTTTCCTCCAAACTCGCGCCCATCTCCTGGACCTTGGTCACCGAGCTTACCACATAAGAGTGCACCTGACCAGCGCCATCGGTCAGGTAAAGAGAATCGCCCTGCACCAGGTCCCAGAGCCCCTCAAAGACCCCACCCTGATCGGCACTGCTGTGACCGCTGAGGACGCAATTGCCCTCGCCGCCCAGGGGCGCCGAGCCACGATGGTGGCCAGCGGCGTTCTTGACCGTCTCCCACACGGCGACCTGCGCACCGTCGATCTCGTCGACGTGCCACCCCACTGACACGACGGGGATGATGCGATCCAGCGCGGGGATGGTCAGGGTTCCAATAGTACCAGAGATGATCACTGTAGGCCCGAGAACGGCGCGGCTGGGCGTCGCCTTGGCAATCACCTCTTGATCCGGCGACGGGCTTTCTGACGCCGTCGGCTCGGCTGTACGGTCCGACGCAGTAGCTATGGCCTGTCGGGGGCTCGCCGTAGGCCCCAACGTAGCCACGGCTGGCGCGGCCGTCGCCGAGGTACCCAGCACCGGCTCAAACTGACAACCAAGAACACACGCCAATAGCATGCCTGCAACCAGAATGCGGCACGCACCCATCAAACGCACCGAACCTCCCCGAAGGCCGACATGTGCTATCATGTCGATAGGGACAACCCCAGCTCGCTCCCATGAAGCCCACTCGCCAGCGAGCATACCACAGCCACAAGGTGTTGTCTAGGGCTAGCAGCAGTATTCACGCAAGATGGACGCATGCCCGCAAGAAGGCTCGATGCTGAAGCAATGGAAGACGGAGGACTCGGACTAGAGTGAGATGTCGAGGCTAGCGGCCGTACCACCAGTCCTTGCGGGAACGGGGATCCATGAACTGGCCGCAATCGCGGATGGCGACGCGCAACTCGCCGCCACCGGCGCGGGCAAACGGTTGACGCTCACGCAAGGCCGGGAGCGACCGACGCCCCGAGGCGTCGCAGCTCTTGTACAGCGACACCAAGGCCGGATCCACTGATAGCCCATCCAGATGCAGCGTGTACCCGTGGACGACATTGTCCTCGCGGGTGAACTTGAGCGTGACGCTGGAACTCGTCGCGTACAGCACCATGACAGCGTAAGAGCCGCCACCATCGACCCCCACGCGATACCCTGACCGCGGCACATGGATGATCTCGCCGGGGCTGGTAGCCGCTCCCAAAAGCGTCACCTCCCAATTCGAGATGACGTCGCCACGCTCCATGGTGGACCAGTTCCAGTCATAGACCTGGTACACGTGTGAGATCGAGGGCGTCCGTTCATCCGCGAACAGGCCATAGAGCTGTGGAGCGTTGGTATCCCGTCCCCCGTTATAGCTCACCAAACCGCGGTACCGGCTTGTCTCCCGCCAACCTCGCATCGCGAGATTGAGATCTGGATGCTCATCGGCATCGCGGTCGGCAGGTTGCCAGCCTGACACACAAGACATGCAGAGCGCGTTGTAGCTAGCGCCCGGGATAGGCTCGAACGTGCGCGGCTTGAGCACCATCGGCAGAAAGACGAAATGCCCCGTTCGCGCCTGGATCGTGGCCAAGCTCTCCGCTGACACCACAGCGGGACAGCTCACGATGAGCACAGCCAGGAAACCCAGGGTCACCCATGTCGCGTGCTTGTACCGCATCCAACCACCTTGGATCGTGGTCCAGTCCAGCGCCGCCCAATCGTACGCGACCATTCTAGCGTGCCGGCGACCCGACTAGGTGAAAACCGCGTAAAGCAAGCGTCCAACCTACCTAAAATGTAGAACCACGCCCCAAAGCCGGGCCTTGGAGCTCATCCACTGAAGCCGGCGGCGCCAGCAAGCGCAACCCCCGTCCCAGCAACACCAGCAGGGCCACACCTGCGGGCAGAAGCCAGATCCAGCGAGGGGCATCGAGGAACCACCACGCGCTGGCGGCCACAATGGCAAGTGGAACGGTCCGCAGCATCGGCTCGCGCCTCCAAATCGGGCCGTCCCCGGCATCAGACACGCTCACCCCCCGTTGACATGCTCCCGTGAGAATGCTAGCATCGGCACACCTTAGCAACCTCAATCGTAAAGCGCCTGGAGGCCACCGCGCAATGACCAACCAATGGATCGGCAAACCTTGGGTCGACTTGGATACCCCCGCCTTGTGCCTAGATCTGCCCACACTCTCGCGTAACATCGAGCGCATGGCCAAGCTGGCTCGCCAAGCAGGCGTCGCCCTACGGCCTCACATCAAGACGCACAAATGCCCGCAGATCGCCCAGCGTCTCTTGAACGCCGGGGCTGCTGGCATCACCTGTGCCAAGGTTAGCGAAGCCGAGATCATGGCCGATGCGGGCGTCTCGGATATCCTCATCGCCAACCAGATCGTAGGGGCATACAAAATAGAGCGCTTGGTTGGGCTCGCCAAGCGGTGCCGTGTCACGGTGGCCGTCGATGATGCACAGAATGCGCGCATGCTTTCCGAGCAGGCGGAGCGCGCTGGGGTGACCCTAGGCGCGCTGATCGAGGTGGACGTCGGCATGAGCCGTTGCGGTGTGGCCCCCATGGAGCCGGCCCTTACCCTCGGCCGAGCGATCGACAAGCTCCCCAGCCTGGAACTGCGCGGCATCATGGGCTACGAGGGACATGCCGTCATGATCGCCGATCCCGAGGACCGCGCGCAGGCGGTTCAAGCCGCGCTGGGTCCGTTGGTAGAGACCGCCAAGCTGCTGCAGGGCGACGGGCTCTCGGCATTTGTCGTGTCGGCTGGTGGTACAGGCACGGCCGCCATGACGGCCCGCTTCCCCGGCATCACCGAGATCCAGCCCGGCTCCTACGCGACGATGGACGCCAAATACGGCTCCATGGACCTGGGCTTCGATCCCGCAGTTACCATCGTCGCCCAGGTGATCTCGGTACCTACCGAGGATCGCGCTGTTTTGGATGCCGGCCTCAAAACCGCTACCACCGAGTTCGGCAACCCGCTGGTTCGCTCGCCGAAAGGATGGCGACTGGCTCACCTCTCCGAGGAGCACGGCGTCCTAGAGCGCGAGGGCGGCGACCCGTTAGCTCTCGGCGATCGCGTCACGTTGATACCAACCCATGGCTGCACCACGAATAACCTACACGACCGGTTCTATGCCATCCGTGAGGGCATCGTGGAAGCTGTGTGGCCTATTGCAGCACGCGGTTGCCTCCAATAGCGAAAAGTCAACCGCCACGCCCTCTGCCAGCGTCGCCAATCAGCACCGGCGACAGCCAGGCGTATTGCCCGTTGGCCTGACGGATCTCCACATACCAGGTGTCGCCTGGCTCCGAGCCTCCCAGGCCCAACGTCTTCTGGAACCGGTAGGCGACATCCGGCACCGCGTGGTGCACAAGCAAAGCCTCGGAGGCCCAAGGCTGTACATGTTGGGCCACCCCTCGTGTGCCTAACTCGCCCAAGGTCTGCGAGATACGCACACCGTTGGCCTCGACGTCCAGACGGGTCTGCGCATCGCCAGCGATCTCCAGGATGATCGCTGCCGTCTGCGCATGCAGCGTCGACACGTTGGCAAAGCTAGTGGTTTCCCAAGCCACCCGGTCGGGCTCCTGCGCCAGGATCCCATTGCGCAGGGCGTTCACATCGGGGTCCTCGCTTCGGTCGGCCGTCGGCGCGAGCCGGCTTTGGCCGCGGAAGCATCCCTCCACACCTATGACGGCACCATCAGCAACGCGGGCGACACCCTCCCACAGGTACGGTTCCGGTGATCTGCCCCATCCCATTTCAAGACGCACCTTGTACCGTCCCTGAGACGACACGGTGCGCAGCTCATCGCCAGCCAGCACCTGCCAAGGCTGCGCGTTGCGATAGATCACCACCTGGTCCAGCCGATCGCCGCCGATGACATCTAGAAGTAGCGACGCCTTATCGCTTGGAGGCGCCACAGCCCCCATCGGCGCACCGTTTACCTCGTAGCGGCACAGAATCTTGTCTCCGGTGACAGCATAGACCCGGCGCGCAAGAATGGCCTCCCAGATGGCCTCCCTCGTTTTGGCCGAAGCCAGCACCGCCAGACGGCCATCCCCGTACGAACCAGGGAACCCCGCATGATGATCAGTGGACGCCACGAACCCAAAGTGATATCCCCTTCGCAATCCCGCATGCGCCGTATCCCGTCCGTCGCGCGGCCCCATCGTGTGCAGATAGGGATAGGGACCATCATCGCGCAAGCCGCAGCCGTGCTTTGAGTAGATCTCCACGACGGGGCTGGATTCTGGGGCGTAGGCATCCCAGTTGATGCCGCGATAGCCAGGCACGTAAGCAATGTGATGAGGCACGGCAATCGCCGGGACACCCAGGCGCTCCATCAGGCTCGCGGGATCCGCCGGCTCCAGCAAAGGCAGATCAGGCGACAGCGAGACAATGTGGTGATCGCCGTACGCGGACGAATGGGCCTCGTAGCTCTGGAAGGTCACAAAGCGGCCGGGGACATTGGCAGCCTCGATGGTCTGCCGAACGTCGTCCCAGCCGCGCGCTAGCTTGGCAAAGCCACGACGATGAAACCCCACGATGAAGGCGAGTTCAGGCCTGGGGTCGGGCATGTCATGCCACATGGCATGGCCGGTGATGGCGCAAAAATCGAGATGTTGCTGGGCGACGCGGAGCGCGTTCTCGAGTGATCCATAGCCATAGCTGATGCCGCAATGGTTATGCAGATCGCCCCAGTAGATGGGCATGCCAAGATCCTACTTCTGAGTGTGGTGGCACTATGCCACTAAGGGGAACGTTCAGCGCGGGCAAGACGAGAAGGCGTAGGCGATTTCAGACCTGCAGCCGCTCAATGTGAGGCCGCAACGCGCACTCGAACCTAATCATCGCGTCGATCATCGCTTCCTGAATGCGAGGCCATTCCTCTTCCCCGTCGCGGTAGCCCCCCTCGCTGAGCTTGTAGGCCACGCGGGAGACACGTTGCTGCTCCAGCCGCTCCCAAGTGAGAGGCCCCCCGAAACTGTTCTCGATCTGGCCCTTGTGCTCCATCAGCTGATCGAATATCGCTTTGTTCTCTTCTCCTCGATCCTTACCGAGGTCGATGTCAAGCTCTACCCTTCCACCGTGTTGGTTGATCACATAGGCAAAGTAGAGCCCAGCTCGTCCCGAGCTTGTCGTGATCCAGTTCCCCTTGGGAGAAGTCCTTGTGTGTAGCGAGGTCCTGGGTCTAGCCCGCTCAAGAAACTGAGCCCAGAAACGCTCGCAGATCCCCAT
>CAZTMY010000113.1:1243-7605 GCA_964614895.1 uncultured Anaerolineales bacterium | reverse complement strand
TGCTTGATGCCATCATCCGTCCTGGCTGCCCTGGTACTGCGCCCTGGGCGCCCATCTGGGCCGACGGCACAACCTACATGCTCCAGTGCGATTTCTCGTACATGATCTCGCCACGCATGTTCGAGCGATTCGTCCTTCCGGATCTAGAGGCCTGTTGCGAGCACCTCTCGCACGGTTTCTATCATCTCGACGGGCCTGGCGAGATTCCCCATGTGGACTTGTTGCTGGGCATAGACCGCTTGCGGGGTATCCAGTGGGTACCTGGCGATGGTAACCCGCCGCATCATGAGTGGTTAGATCTGCTAGGGCGCATAATCGAGGGCGGTAAGCTCTGTCAGATCTATGTGACTGCGGAAAGCGCGCTGGAGATCGTGCGCCATCTGGGTGGCAAAGGCTTTATGTTCACGATCATGGATAGCATGAGCGCTGACGAGGCAGAGTCCTATCTGGCGACGCTGGCGCGGGAGGACGTGTGTCGCAACTAGGGGGCCGAAAGCGGGGCTCCTGCCAGGGCGATACAGTGGTCCGCTTGGCCTTCTATGCTCAGATCGGTTCGGATCAGCTTGCGGGCCGAGAGCCGATCTATCAGCCGCTCCCACTCCCAGTCAGCCCAACCGAAGAGGCGACGGGCGTTCCGCATGGGCACCACGACCACGTTTCGTAGGTATTGGAGCAGAAGGGTGTCCATGGCTTGGTCCGTGCTGATCTTGCGCGCCGCCGTAGGCACGTCGGGGAATTGTCGCGGGAAGAGATCATACACGTAGGCATAGCCCCAGCGATTTGCATCCGAGATGCCCACCTTCGCGATCTTGAGTTCCATCTGCAGCTCGGTCAGAGCGCGCTCGAAAAGGCGTGCGTTCCGGCCGCCGCCAGGCAAGCCGGCTTCGCGGCGGAGGCGACTGGTGGCCATAGCGCCGCCTCTCAGGAGTGCCTCATAGACGTTCTTAGCCTCCGCGCTGAGCTTGCCATCCTCGTACTGAATGAGATAATCGTTGAGATCCCCATAGTTGGGGCTTAGTGCATACAAGTGGGGTAGCAACGCTAGGGAAACGAGAGTTGGCTTCTTGCGGAGTGCCTTTCCGTAGAAGATCAAACCCTTGGTGGGGAGTGTGTCTTTCCATCGCCAGACTTTGCCGATGTCCGGATCATCGTGGGTGGGAGGCACGGATCGGCGACTTCCTGTGACGGCGCCCCACAGGGTTGGCATCTCGACTTGCTTGTCGCCAAAGACAAAGCAGAAACCGACCTCGTCGATAAAGGCGAGGGCCTCCTCCTCGGTGGTAACGCGGCGCCTAGCTGTGCGCCGATAGGGGATGTCTCGGAGCTCTTCTACTCTCGTCGGTGGCACCGTCGGCATGCTGGTCCTAGTCCTATCCGCTCTCCTGGCGGAATCGCTCGGTGAGCGTTGGCACCACGTCGCGATAGTCGGCAACAATGCCGTATGTGGCGATTTGGAAGATAGGGGCCTCGGGATCAGTGTTGATGGCAACGATAACGCGCGCCGTGCTCATGCCCGCCTGGTGCTGAATAGCGCCAGAGATGCCGCACGCGATGTAGAGATCGGGCTTGACCGTTCGTCCGGTCTGGCCTACCTGATGGGCATAGCCGATCCATCCGGCGTCTACGGCGGCGCGCGAGGCGCCTATCGCGCCCCCGAGGGTCGTGGCCAGTTCACGCAGCGGTGCAAATCCCTCTGGCCCGCCTAGGCCACGTCCCCCCGCGACGATGATGCTGGCGTCGGCAAGGTTAACTTCGCTGGCGTAGCGTACTGCCTCCAGCACCTTCGTGGGGATGTCAGCGTCATCAAGGGTCACGGGCACATGCTCGATAGAGCCCTGTCGTTGGGGGTCGGGAGACGGTGCGTCGAACACGCGGTGGCGGACGGTGGCCATCTGGGGCTTGTGGTGAGGAGTCAGGATGGTGGCCATGATATTACCGCCAAAGGCGGGCCGTGTCTGTTGAAGGAGCCCTGACTCTGGGTCGATCTCGAGGGCTGTGCAGTCGGCCGTGAGCCCTGTGTGGAGCGCGGTCGCTACGGAGCCTGCCAGGTCGCGTCCCCGCGAGGAGGCTCCCAGGAGCAAGATGTCCGGGCGGCCGCGTCTGACCATGTCCTCGAGCACTTGGGCATAGGGCTCGGTACGGAAGCGGGCGAGCGAGGGCGCGTCGGCCACAAGTACACGGTCGGCTCCATAGGCGATGGCATCCTGGGCGATGGCGCGCACATTGTAGCCCAGGACGCAAGCCGTCAGCGGGACACCGAGATAGTCAGCCAAGGCGCGCCCCTTTCCGAGCATCTCCCATGAGATGGGTTGGGCCTCGCCATCCAGTTGCTCCACAAAGGTCCACACTCCGACGTGTCCCTCGGGCGTAGGAGCCTTGGCTGGCGCCTCAGGGATGCTTAACGCCTCTTCCGGGCAGCTATCGAGGCAAGCGCCGCAGAGAGTGCAAGCATCATTGACCACGGCGATGCCCTGCTCCAGTGTGAGAGCGCCAAATGGGCAGATGTCCACACAAATGCCGCATCCCACGCAACGCTCAGGATCGATTACTAGGTGCGCCACGTCTCCTCCTATACCAGCCGGTCGGCGATGAGTTGCTCCGCGAGGGCAACGGCGGCTTGCTGAGGCGTGTCGCCATCGAACAGTTGGAGGCGCTCCTCGTGACGCGATGGGGCAAAGATACGCGTCACGCGTGTGGGCGAGCCTTCCAGTCCCAAGAGATGCGGTTCGATGCCAGGAAGATCATCGGGCGTCCAGATGGGGATATCTAGACGCTGGGCGCGTCGGATTCGCCGGAACGTGGGGAAGCGGGGGATGTTGATGTCCTTGAGCATGGTCAGGACGGCTGGTAGGCTGGTGGCTACCAGCTCGTGGCCCTCTTCGAGGAGCCGTCGCACGACGATGCGTCTGGCCTCGACGTCAAGGGAAACGATCTCTGAGACGTAGGTAAGCGGGGGGATGCCCAGTTGACGGGCGATGCCGGGTCCTACCTGGCCCGTGTCGCCGTCAACGGCCTGCTTCCCACACAGGATGACGTCATATGCTCCGAGTTTGACGACGGCTTGTGCCAGAGTATAGGCAGTGGCCCACGTATCGGATCCGGCGAAGGCCGGCGAGCACAGGAACACGGCGTCGTCGCATCCCATGGCGACGGCATCGCGTAGCTCTTTCTCTGCTTGAGGTGGTCCCATGGTGAGAACCGTCACGGTGCCGCCGTGCCGCTCGCGTAGCCGCAGCGCTTCCTCGATGGCGTACATGTCGAACGGGTTGATGATGGATCCGACCTCAGATCGCATCAGCGTGTTGGTCTCTGGGTTGATGCGGACCTCGGTCGTCTCTGGGACTGATTTGATGCATACGATGGCGCGCAAGCTGGCATCCTCCTGACGCGGGTAGCGGATCTGTCGTCCGAGTATACACCGCTGGTGGGTGGCAGGCCAAGGCTGCATCCTGGTGATATCTCGGATGAGAGTGTACATCCTCTGGACGCTGCTGCCGTGGCGGGCTATAATGGGTCGGGCTGAGAAGGTGTCCCCCGGCTCATATTGGGGCGGCACGATCGCTGGCAACGATGCCTCGATGGAGATGAAGGAGAGTCTCATGCTGGTTCGTGAGCGTATGTCAGCGCATCCTCTTACCGTTACACCGGAGACCTCGCTGCACGATGCTCTGCGCGCGATGCGTGAGGCCAAAGTGCGCCGTCTTCCCGTCTTGGATAATGCGGGCAAACTTGTCGGCATCGTGCTGGAAAAGGATCTTCTGTACGCATCCCCGTCTCCAGCTACGAGCCTGAGCATCTATGAGCTCAACTATCTGGTGTCGAAGATAACGGTGAGCGAGCTGATGACGCGCGATGTGGTGACTGTGAGCGAAGACTGTCCTCTGGAGGAGGCGGCGCGGATCATGGTCGACAACAACATCGGCGGTTTGCCCGTGATGCGCGGCGAGATGCTGGTAGGCATGATCACCGAGAGTGATCTCTTCAAGATCTTCCTGGAGCTGCTGGGCGCTCGCATTATAGGCATGCGTGTTACCATCAAGGTGCCGGAGGGCAAAGGGGTATTGGCCCAGTTGACCAAGGCGCTTGCGGATCACGGCGCCAATATCGTAACTCTGGGGACGTTCTTTGGTGATGACCTCTCTAATCGTACCATTACGTTCAAGGTGCAAGGTATGGACGAGGGTACGATGCGGACGGTGCTGCAAGAGCTCGGGGCTGACTTGGTGGACTTGCGTGTCACCTAGGTAATCAAGCCAGAAAGCGATCAGTGGGAGAGAGCTACAGATCTCGCCCGCTGTCGCCCTCTGGGATACTATTCGGGAGCGTCACTAGGACACTGCAGCAGGTGCCGAACCTTGGCGGCAGCGCGAGCGCGATGGCTGACGGCGTTCTTCTCCGAGGGATAGAGCTCGGCCATGGTGCGTGTATCCCCTGCTACCAGAAAGATGGGATCATAGCCAAACCCGTGATCACCGCTGGGGCGCTCCGTGATCCGGCCTTCACAGGTTCCTTCTACCAACTCCTCTCGGCCAGAGGGCCACACTAACGCAATGACGCAGCGAAAGCGAGCCGTGCGCTGCGGCCCGGGCACTGTGCGCAGCTTGTCCAGCAGATAATGAACCCTATCGGCATCCGTAGCGCCTTCTCCGGCAAAGCGGGCCGACAGGGGGCCGGGGGCACCATCCAGCGCATCTACCTCCAGGCCTGAGTCATCGGCCAAGGTCAACAGGCCGCTTTGCTTTGCATAGGCCCGAGCTTTGAGCAGTGCGTTGTCAGCGTAGGTCTTGCCGGTTTCGGGCACATCGTCGTCAATGCCGACGTCATTCAGCGAGACGAGCTTCAGGCAAAGACCCTGAAAGAGCTGGCGATACTCGCGCATCTTGCCTTGGTTGTGCGTAGCGATCAGCAGTTGCATGGGACAGGCTCCCTTAGCTAGGGACTACAGCGGGATTCCCCGGGCCATCATCATCGGCGCGGGCTAGGGTCAGCGCCCACACCGAGCGGGCGTCGGAGCTTGCCAGTGCCTGAGCGCAGGCGGCCAACGTTGCCCCGGTTGTGCAGACGTCATCGACGAGCAACACGCGCTTGCCCCCCAGATCGGCGTCGGTGGTGCGGAAGGCTCCTTGGACGTTCGTGAGCCGTTGATGTCGACTCAGGTGGACCTGAGCCGGAGTATCGCGTTGACGCGTCAATCCCTCGACGACAGGTAAGCCTACACGCAAAGCTATCTCTTCCGCCAACAGGCGAGATTGATTGTAGCCTCGCTGGCGCTGCCGTGAGCGATGCAACGGAACCGGCACGAGCACGTCTGCTGGCAAGCTGAGCTGGGTGAGATATGTTGCCATCAAGGCGCCCAAGGGCGCAGCCAGAACGCGGACGCCACCGTACTTGAGAGAGTGGATCGCTTGACTTAGTGGAGCCTTGTACCACGCCACGCTGCGCAGCCCATCTAGGGACAAGGGCTCGCGCTGGCACCGGCGGCAGATACTGCCGCTTGCCAGTGGCCGACCACAGGAGACACAGAGGGGTGGGAGCTGCATCGAGATTTTGGCGATGCACTCCTCGCAAAACCACGATCCGACGGCCCCGCAAGCGACGCAGTGAGGCGGAAACAGCAGATCCAGCAAAGGCACCAAGATACGCCCAGGCAAGCTCCCTCGCTTGCCTGTTTTCAGGCGGGAAACCAAAGCTGCCACCAAGGCTATCCCGGCCTAGAGCAGTATCAACGCCAAGATCACTAGCAGCGCGAACATGGCGGTCGCCACCACAGCTAAGCGCTTGAGGTCGGCCACCACGTAGCGGTACTCGCGAGCAAAGTCCACCGTGACTTCCTGGCTCTTCTTGGTTCGTTGGCTCCGCGCTCGGCGGGCTGCCGCTGATCGCGCCTTCTTGGTTCTGGCCATGGTATCCTCGCGTTCCTATGCTTGTGGTGGCCGAGTTGATGATGCAATTATAGGGCCTCGGCCTGCTTGGTCAAAGCCAGTGACTGTGCCTATCCCTTGATGACGCCGATGGGTATCGATCTGGCGACCTTGCGCGCCAACCGGGCTCCTTCTACCACGGTGACGACGTCGTCTACGGCCTTGTAGGCGTCGGGCGCTTCTTCGGCCAGGCCTCTGAGGCTGTCGGTAAGTACGGCGATGCCCCGGTCTCGGAGTTGCTGTCTCAGCGTCTCGCCGCGTGTATCGCGGCGAGACTGCGAGCGGCTCTTGACCCGTCCAGCGCCGTGGCAACAGGAGCCAAAGGTCTCCCGCAGGTTACGGCATCCCGCGATCAGAGCCCAGCGGCTTGGCGCAAGAGATCTGCTTTATCCGTGCGCTCCCACGTGGCATCAATGTCGTCGCGCCCAAAATGCCCGTATG
>CAZTMY010000113.1:0-1233 GCA_964614895.1 uncultured Anaerolineales bacterium | reverse complement strand
TCCCCGGCACCAGGACTGGCTGCCCCAGATGGCGCAGCGCCGCAGGGACCTCGGGAAGGCCGGGGCCAAAGGCCCGGGTGGCGCCCTTGCGATGCACGCATACCTTCCGACGTTCGCCATCCACGATGTGGGTCTCAATCTTGGCGATGTTGTGGCACACGTCGTAGACCAAGCTCAGGTCGTCCTTGGCGAGGTCGCTGCCCAGGACGTGGGAAAAGGCCTCGCGCACACGGTGCGTGATGGTCTGCCGGTTGGCCCACGCATAGTTGGCAGCACAGGCCATGGCGGCTAGGTATTGCCGGCCTTCGGGCGAGTTCAACGGCGCGCAGGCCAGCTCGCGGTCGGGCAGATCGATATGGTAGCGTGAGATGGCCTTTTGCATGCTACGGACGGCGTCGGTGCACACCTGGTGGCCCAGCCCGCGCGATCCGCAGTGGATCCACACGACGACGCATCCTTCGTGGAGCCCAAGGGCGGCGGCCATTTCCTCATCATAGATGTGGGTGATCTCGTCGATCTCCAGGAAGTGGTTACCCGATCCGAGCGTCCCAACCTGGTTCAGGCCGCGCTCGCGAGCGCGCGAGCTCAGGGCTGCCGGATCGGCTCCCTCTAGCGTGCCGCCATCTTCGGTGTGGTCAATGTCCTCGGCGCGTCCCCAGCCACGGGAGACCGCCCATCGGGAGCCTTGCCTCAACAGACGCTCCAGTTCTTTCGAGGAGAGAGTTATGTCGTGGGAGGAACCGACGCCTGAAGGGACGCTTTGGAATAGAACCGCTAACAACGTATCCAGCTTGGGACGGATGGCCCAGGTCTCGATTCCCGTCGCCAGCACGCGGACCCCACAGTTGATATCGTAGCCTACGCCGCCTGGGGAGATGACTCCGTCAGGTAGGGCGGTGGCAGCTACGCCTCCGATGGGGAAACCGTAGCCTTGGTGTATGTCTGGCATGGCCAGGGAGTGACCCACGATGCCAGGTAGCGTGGTGGTGTTCAGCAACTGGTCGAGAGATCGGTCCTGTAGGGCGTCGTTGAGGATGCTCTCGCTGGCATACAGCCGAGCGGGCACGCGCATGTCTGACCGCAGCGATGTGGGTAGGTCGTAGGTCCAACGGTCCACGCGGACGAGATCGCTTCTGCTGACCATGGTACTTGCCTCCCATGTCACTAGCGAATTCAGAGATTGCTACACGTCGAACGTGATAAGCGCCTCCAATTGGCTACCGTACACGTTCA
>CAZTMY010000112.1:0-7652 GCA_964614895.1 uncultured Anaerolineales bacterium | reverse complement strand
GTGGATCTCGGCTATCCTGGGGTGGTGGCCCATCCTGTGGCTGCGCTTGCGGGGCACCGTCGCCAACGGCCTAGCTCCCCGGAGATGCCAAGGCGGGGCGAACGCGCCATTGCATCCGCCCCGCCAGATCGAGCAGCTCGGCTATTTGATGTCGAACACCACCGAGAGCTGCACCGTCACGCTGAACTCGCCGGCCTCCACCGGCACCTGACCGCCGCCGCCCATGCCAGCTTCCATGGCGGGGGCCATGCGTACGACCTGCCCCGATCCCGCGGTGATCTCGGCCACGCGGTTGAGCCCCACCATTTTGGCGCCGAACCCGGCCGCGAGTTGCTCCGCCTTGGCCTGAGCGTTGGCGATGGCCAGCTCCCGCGCCTGCTTTTCTAGCTCGGTCGTGTTCTCCACCTCAAAGCTGATGCCGCCTACACTGTTGGCGCCGGCGTCCAGCGCCGCCGTCAGCACCGGGCCGACCTTGGCGATGTCATGCAGCCGCACGCGCAACTGATTAATGAGGTGGTAGCGATACTCGCCGGTAGGCTCGCCGCGATCGGTGTAGATCTGCTCGACCCACACGTTGTACTGCACCGTCTGCAAGTCTTCGGCAGCGATGTCAAAGCCACCGATGGCTTCGCGCACGGCGGTCATTCGCGTCGTGCTGGCGCTCAGGGCCTCGGCCACGTCCTTGTCGATGACCTCGACGCCCAGCGTGAGATAGGCCACGTCCGGTCGCGCGGTGGCTGTGCCCATGCCCGTCACTGAGATGGTATGGGCCAGCGCGTCCTCGCTCGTCGTGGCCGCCAGCGCGTCTGGCAACACAGTGCCGCCGCCAGCATCCACAGCGCTGCCCGTGCAACCTAGCATCAAGGCCGTCATCAGGACTACCGCTAGGCCTATCTTCCAATTCTCGCGCCACATATTGCCTTCTCTCCCTTGGATCTACCTGGAGAGCGGCCCAATTGCCGCTCTCATATAATAAGACGTCGCCGCCCTGAGTTCAGTTCCAGGGCGGCGACTATGTGTGCGAGTTGCTTTGCGCAGCCAGGTCAGCTCACGTCCTGCCAGGCAAAATGGTAGGCGCCCGAGCCCACGATGGCCACCACCTCATCGTCGCGCTGCTTGACGCTCTCCACGCCGGGGGCGTCCTTGAGCCAGTGGCTGCCCTCGGTCACATCGGCCAGGACGGCGCCTCGCAGGTGCACCTCCCCGGTGGTATTGGCGGGGATGCGGACTTTTAGGCTCATGTCGCGGCCGTGGCGCTCCCAGGCCGCCTCGATAGGCCCATGGACGGACGCATAGCTCGCGTTGGCCTCGGTGAGGCCGCCGCCGGGCTTGGGCGCCACCACTACCCGCTTGAAACCGGGCTCACCCGGGCGGATGCCGGCCACCGTCTCGAACAGCCAGCCGACGACGGCGCCGTAGGAGTAGTGGTTCAATGAGCCGCTGGGCTTGCCCTGCTCGTTGATCCCCTCCCAGCTCTCCCAGATGGTCGTGGCGTCCTTGGTAACGGCATACAGCCACGAGGGCGGCGTATCCTGCAAGAGTAGAGCGTAGGCCGTGTCCAGCTTGCCGGCCTCGCCCAGCACCTGGCAGAGGTAGGGCGTCGCTAGGAATCCGGTCCCCAGGTGGTTGCCCGCCTCGCGGATCAGTATCTCCAGGCGATCGGCCGCGGCGCCGCGCATGCCCTCGGGCACCAGGTCAAAGGCCAGGGCCCGCACGTAGGTGGCTTGCTTGTCCGGCCGCAGCAGCCCCCCCTTGCGCGCGAACGCTTGCCGCCACGCGCCCACCACTTGCTCGTGCAGGCGTTGGTAAGTCGCCGCGTCGCCCTCCTTGCCCAGGACCTGCGCCGCTTGCGCCAGCAGCCTGGCCGAGTGCGCGAAGAAAGCCGTCGCCACCGAGGGCGCGCCGAACCACTTGCGCTTTAGCATACCCAACGCCATGGTCAACGTGCCCATGCCGCCCGGCTCCAGCCATTCTCCCCAATGATAATCGGTATCCCAGATGAACGGTTGCCGCTCGCGATATCGCTTGCTGAGCCAGTAGGCCGGGTTGAGCTTCTTGCGCCAGTGTACGCGCGCGGCGTGCGCGCGCTCATACTCGACCCACGCGCGCATGCTATCGTACTGCTGTGCTAGGATGTTCCTGTCGCCATAGATCTGGTAGAGCGTCCACGGGATGATCACCGCCGCGTCGCCCCAGCCCGCCGAGCCCTCCAAGCCGGTGAGCATGCTGGGCGGCACGTGCTTGACGGGATCAGGCACCAGGTTGGTGACGCGACCGTCATCGCGCTGCTCCACGGCCAGATCCGCCAGCCATTTGCAGAAGAACGCGGCCGTGTCCATCAGGTACGACCCGGGCCGGCAAAAGATCTGAGCGTCGCCCGTCCAGCCGGCGCGTTCACGGGTGGGGCAATCGGTGGGCACGTCCAAGAAGTTGCTCTTCATGCTCCAAAGCGTGTTGCGGACGAGCTGGTTCACGCGGTCATCGGAGCAGGTGAAGTCGCCGGTCTCGGGCATGGCCGAGTAGATGGCGATGCCCTCCAGATCGTCGGGCGTCAGCTCGCCTGGCCACCCCTCCACCTTGACGTAGCGAAAGCCGTGGAAGGTAAAGCGCGGCTCGTAGGTCTCGACGCCGTCGCCCTTGAGCGTGTACTGCACCCGCTGCTGGACCTCGGCGCCGGCCATGGGCATCTGGAGATGCGCCATGGTAAAGTTGCCATGCTCGTCCAAGGCCTCGCCGTGGGTCAGCGTCACGGTGGTGCCGGCTGGCCCCTGCACGCGCAGGCGCACGCGACCGGCCATGTTCTGCCCCATGTCGGCAACCGTCTCGCCAGCGGGCGTCGTCAGGATGGCCACGGGTCGTAATCGCTCGTGACGCCGCACGGGTACGCTGTTGCTGGCGACCAGGTTGCCCAAGCTGTGCTCGGCGACGCGAATGCCGCCCCATCCCTCGGGGTCGAACCCGGGGGCGTCCCAACCGGGCATCTCGAGGCGGGCGTCGTACACCTCGCCGTCCTTGAGGTCAGAAGAGAGGATCGGCCCGCGCGTGGCGCGCCAGGCGTCATCGCTGACCAGGCGCACCTGGCTACCGTCGGCGTAGGTCACCTCGAGTTGGGCCAGCAGGGCCAGCCGCGTGCCCCACACGTTGCGATAGGACGCCACGCCCACCTTGCCGCGCCACCAGCCATCGCCCAAGATCACGCCCAGGACATTCTCACCGGCTTGGAGCATGTCCGTCACGTCATAGGTCTGGTACTGCAAGCGATGATGATAGCTGGTCCAACCCGGCGTAAACACATCCTCGGTGACGAGGCGGCCATTGATGGACGCCTCATAGAGGCCGTGGCAGGTGATGTATAGCCGCGCGGCAGCTACCTGACCCTCGTCTAGCGTCCAGGCGCGGCGTAGGTAGGGGCAAGGCTGCGAGGTCTCGGTGTTGATTTGCCAGTCGGGCTCGATCCAGCGAGCGGACCAGTCGCCCTCCTCCAGCAGGCCCATCTCCCACCAGGCGCGATCGCTCCACAGGCTGGGCTCGCCGTCCTGATCCCAGACGCGCACCTGCCAGTTGACACGCTGCCGCGAGCGGAGCGCAGGCCCGTCATAGGGGACCTGGATGGACCGATCGGAGTCCACCCGCCCCGAGTCCCACACGACGTCGTCGCCCTCGCGGACGACCACCTGATAGGCGGTCTGGCGGACACCTCGCCGCTCGGAAACGAGCTCCCAGCTCAGTCGCGGCCGAGCCACATCCAAGCCCAGCGGGTTCACGCGATACGCGCACCTTAGATTCCGTATGGACAGTTGGTCGTCCATCCCACACCCCCTTGCCACCGTGCCTCGCCTGCACTCACTTTGCCATTTTGGAACCAAGGCGGCTTCCGTGTCAACCGCGCCAGATTCCAGCGTGGCATCCAACCCGGTATGGACGTATCAGTAGAATCACCTATACGAATTGCGCAACATTGCCCATGCGCGATCGGCCCCGGTTGCCTATACTAGGGGCGTGATGGTCAGGCTGTTCAGACTAGACGACCCTGTGCAGACCTGGCCGCGCTCACGACGGCGAGTGAGCGCTCGTTCTCTTTCCTCCTTGGTTAGCGAGTCCGGTGCGCCGCGATGGGCGGCGGCGCACCGGACTCGCTGTATTCGTTGACATCACTCCCTCGCTCGATACAATCTCAGGATCGCTGATCTTAGCCAGGAGTGATTTCATCACGCCCAACAGCCGCCTGCACAACGTCGGCTGCCGAACCCTCGTCGCTACTCTGGTGGACATCATGACGGGCGAGCGGTTCGCTCAAGCCGAAAGAGCCGCGCACGTGCGTGATCCGCTCGCCAAGGCACATATTCCCAATCGGAGGGCATCCTTCCACCATGGCCAACACACATCGCTTGCCGCTCATCGTCGGCTCCCAGTACTATCGCGCGCCCACGCCGGCTCGCGCCGAGTGGCGCCGCGATTTGGAGCTCTTTGCGGACAAAGGGCTCAACACCATCAAAATCTGGGCCCAGTGGCGCTGGAACAACCCCGCGCCGGGCCGCTATGTGTTCGACGACCTGGCCGAGCTCCTCGCTATCGCCCATGACGTGGGTATCGGCGTCATCGTCAATACCATCACCGACGTGGCGCCGGCCTGGGTGGATCGCACCTGGCCCGATTGCCGCATGATCACGCTGGACGGCCGCCAAGTGGGACCGCAATCCAACGGCCCGCGCCAGATCGGCGGCGCGCCCAGCCCCTGCTTTCACCACCAGGCCGCCATGGAGGCCTCGTACGCCTTTGTGCGCGAGTGCGTGCGCGCCCTGAAGGATGCTCCCGCCTTGCTGATGTGGGACGTCTGGAACGAGCCCGAGCTGACCGAGGCCATCATGCGTGAGCCGCGCTTGGAAAACTTGGTTTGCTATTGCGACCACTCGCGGCATGCCTTTATTGGGTGGCTGCGCCAACGTTATGACGATTCGCTGGCGGCCCTCAATCGAGCTTGGGCACGCAACTATCAGCATTGGGGCGAGATCGAGTTGCCCCGCGACCCGGCCACCTTTCGCGATATGATCGACTGGCGCATGTTCTTTGTCGATACCGTCACCCAGGAGCTGGCCACGCGGGTGCGCTTGGTGCGCCAGATCGACCCCGACCACCCTGTGATGACCCATACCGTGCCGCTGCCCATCTTTAACCTGGTGACCTGCGCCTCGGACGATTTCGCGTTGGCGCCGCACTGTGACCTGTTCGGCAACAGCGCTGGCTCCAGCCCCAACGCCGCCGACCTGCTGGCCTCGGCTGCCGGGGATAGGCTGGTCATCAACGCCGAGATCCATGCCGTGGGCGGCAGCACGTTCCACCAGGCCCAACCCCTCAGCGACGATGCCACCGACACCTACCTGCTCACCCAGCTCGCCCACGAGATCAAGGGGTTCGTCTTTTGGCAATTCCGGCCGGAGCTGCTGGGCAATGAGGCCCCCAACTGGGGCCTGACCGACCGCGAGGGCCACACCACCCCCTGGTTAGAGCGCGTGGCGGCGATCAACGTTCAGCTACAGGCGCGCAAGGAGCTGATCATGGCGGCGCGCAACCGCCCCGCCGACGTGGGCATCCTGCTGGACCCCGAGAACGAGATCTTCTGGTGGTGCATCACCCGGGATACGGCCTTTTACAGCCACGCCATCCAGGCTACCTATGATGCCCTCTACACCGCCAACTACCGCGTGCGGTTCGTGCACCCCCGCACGTTGGCCCAGAATGGCGATCTCCCGGCCCTCTACTGCCCCGCGCCTTATTGGCTGCAGGATGCTACCCTGGCGGGGCTGGAGGCCTATGTCCGCGGCGGCGGCCGCCTCATCGCCGAACCCTACCTGGCTGGCTGGGACGCCGCCACCGGCCTGCACAGCCAGCGCGTCCCGGGCAAAGGTTGGGACCAGATTGCTGGGGTGACTCAGGGGCTGGTGCTACAAGACCGGGGCGCCGGCTTTAGCGCCTATGCCATCGGCAAGGCCAAGGCAAGCAGCATGGATGACCGCCTGACGGTGACGTGGAACCGGGTCCGGCACCAGGCCGAGAGCTATCACCAACTGGTGGAGCTGCGACCCAGCACTGCCACACCCTATGGCCAAGTCGGCAACGGCTGGCCGGCGCTGACCCATCACCGTTACGGGGATGGCGTCGTGATCTGCCTGGCGACCTACCTCTCAGGGGCGGCGGCAGGCGCCGCCCACGGCCAAGGCGACCCCGGCGCCGCCGCGCTGATCGCCGCGCTCTGCTACACCTCCCACGCCGACGACCGGCCCCGCTCCAAGGGTGGCAAGGTGCGGGTGGACTGGTTGAAGGCGCCCCAGGGCTCGTTGGTCATCGCCCAGTCGCTGGCAAGTGCGGCCGTGGAGGAGACATTACACATCCCCAGCTTGGCCAGTGCCACGTTGGTGGATATCATGACCGGCGAGCGATTCACACTACGAGACGGATCTGCCGTGGTACCGTTCCGCGGGCGGCAGGTACGCGCGTTCGACGTCGTGTGACGTCTGGAAGGAGTCCTCACCGTGAACCATCACGATCTCGCTGAGCGCCTGGCTACGCCGTTCAAGACACCGGGCCTGGTGCTGCGCCCTAGCTACCAGCCGGGCCAATACGACAGCCACGCCATTGACGCGCCCTTCTTTTTCCGGCACGAGGGGCGCAGCTACCTGCTGCACATCGGCTATGACGGCATCGGCTACCGCACGGGCCTGGCCGTCTCGGACGACATGCTCCACTGGGAAAAGCTGGGCATGATCATCGATCGAGGGCCGGCCGGATCGCCCACCGAGTTCAACGTGGCCATGACCTGGATCGTCCGCGACAACGCGCTGGACGGCCCAAGCACGCTGGCGCGCATCCAGGGGCGCTACCTGGGCACCTACCATTGCTACCCACGGCCGGGGTACGAGGCCGGGCCGGCGTCCATCGGGCTGTGCTGGTCGGATGACCTGCTAGAGTGGGAGCTGGAGCCGCCGTTCCATCACGCCGAGGACGGCGCCGATTGGGAGCGCGGCGGCCTCTACAAGAGCTGCATCGTCCAGCACGAGGGCGCCTTTTACATGTTCTACAACGCCAAGGATCGCGACCCTGGCCCCTGGCGCGAGCAGACCGGCGTGGCGGTCTCGACGGACCTGCGGCGCTGGGAGCGCTACGGCGGCAACCCGGTGCTGCCGGTGGGCCCCGAGGGCGCTTGGGACGACATCTTTGCCAGCGACCCGTGCGTGCTGCGCTGGGGCGACGTGTGGCTGATGTTCTACTATGGGCTGTGCAGCAAGGGCGGCGCCCGCAATGGCGTGGCCTGGTCGGAGGACCTGCTCCACTGGCACAAGCTGCCGGACCCGCTGCTGGATATCGGCCCCGCGGGGAGCTACGACGCGCGCTATGCCCACAAGCCGGCCATCCTGATGCTGGACGGCGTGCTGTACCACGGCTATTGCGGCGTGAAAGCGTCCGAGTTCCCGCGGGAGCAAGGAATCGAGTACGACGAGGAGCGGGGGATCGCGGTGGCGGCGAGCAGGGCGTGGGGGTGAGGGGAGGGGGCATGATAAAACTCAAGATTGACCAAGAGGCCGATGCCCTCTACCTCACGCTGGACGAGTCCAAGGTCGTTGAGTCCGAGGAGGTGACTCCCGGCATCATCGTAG
>CAZTMY010000111.1:0-7673 GCA_964614895.1 uncultured Anaerolineales bacterium | reverse complement strand
AATGCCAACGGCCATCATGCCGCCCGCTACTGGCAGCGCCTCGAATACAGTCACTGGATAACCACGCTGGGCCAGCCGCAGAGCCGCCGTCAAGCCAGCAGGCCCCGAGCCAACGATGGCCACCTTCTCTTCTTTGGCAGCCTCGAGCCTCTCGGGCGTCCACGGCCGCTCCATTTCATGATCAGCCATGAACCGCTTGACTTGGCGAATCGCGATGGGTTCATCGACCTCACCGCGTCTGCATCGCCTCTCGCAAAACGCCGGGCACACGCGCCCGCATACCAGGGCAAACGGGTTGCGTTTCCGGTGTATGGCCAACGCCCCCGCATAGTCCCCTTCGGCCACCTTGGTAAGATAGCTAGGAACATCCACACCGGCTGGACACGCGTTAACACATGGCGCTCGCACCAGGGCCGTGCAAGCGCCAGCCGGGCAACGCTTCTCCAAGATATGGGCCTCGAACTCGGGGCGGAAGTAGCGCAACGCAGACAGTAGCGGCCCCGGGGTTAGCTGACCCAGAGCACAGAGCGCGCCCTCCTGCATGCCCTTCGCGATCTCCTCGAGCTTGTCCAGATCCTCCATGGTGCCTTCGCCCTCGGTGATGCGAGTCAAGATCTCGAGCATCCGGCGTCCGCCGACGCGGCACGGCACACACTTGCCGCAAGACTCTTCTGTGGCAAATGTGAGAAAGAACTTGCTGAACTCCACCATGCACGTCGTCTCGTCAACGACGATCATGCCGCCGGAGCCCATCACGGCACCAGCCTGACGCACCGAGTCAAAGTCCACGTTCAAGTTCAGGAGCGAAGCTGGCATACAGCCGCCCAACGGACCACCTGTCTGCACGGCCTTGAACTGCTTCCCGTCCGGGATGCCGCCGCCGATATCAAACACGATCTCGCCCAACGTGATGCCCATAGGCACTTCCACGAGACCCGTGTTCCGCACCTTGCCCGTGAGCGCGAAAATAGCGGTACCCGGGCTACGCTGCGCCCCGATGCCAGCGAACCACTCCGCCCCATTGGCGATAATCTGAGGTACGTAAGCGTAGCTCTTGACGTTGTTGTTATTCGTCGGTTTGCCCCACAACCCCGAGACCGCCGGGAAAGGCGGACGCGGCCGGGGCTCGCCTCGCCGGCCCTCGATGGAGGCGATCAGAGCCGTTTCCTCACCGCAGACGAACGCCCCTGCACCCTCTTTGATCTTGAGGTCGAAATCAAAGCCCGACCCCATGATATCATGGCCCAGCAGGCCGTACTCCTTGGCCTGGTCGATCGCAATGCGCAACCTCTGGATCGCCAGAGGATACTCGGCGCGGCAATAGATGTACCCTTCGTGCGCCCCAATGGCGTATGCGGCGATGGTCATACCCTCGATCACCGAGAGAGGATCACCCTCAAGGATAGAGCGATCCATAAACGCACCTGGGTCGCCCTCATCGGCGTTACAGACCACATACTTTTCGTCACCTGGAGCTTTTTGGGTAAACTCCCACTTTAGCCCAGTGAGAAAGCCGGCACCACCTCGACCGCGCAACCCTGAGCGCTTGACCTCGTCGATCACGCCTTCTGGCGTCATGGTCGTCAGCGCGATGCCCAAGCCCTCATATCCGCCGCGCGCGATATACTCTTTGATGTTCTCGGGATCGATGATACCGCAGTTCCTAAGGATGATCCGTTGCTGCTTGGCGTAGAACGGGACATCCTCATAGAATGGTACGGACTCTTGCTCATCGGTGGTCTTGTACGTCAGCCGCTCAACGACACGCCCCTTCACGAGGGTCTCTTCGACCAACTCGGGAACATCTTCGGCCTGGACCTGGCAGTAAAAGATGCCCTCGGGATAGACCACCATCACGGGGCCCATGGAACACAGCCCTCTGCAACCCGTTTGGAGTACCTGAACCTCACCATCGAGGCCACGCCTAGCGATCTCTTCTACCAGAGCCTCATAGACTGACTTGGACCCCGACGCTTGACAACTCGTGCCAGCGCACACCATCACGTTGGCACGATACAATGCCTCTGACATGCCTGTCTCCTTGCGCAGCTACGATATTTCCGAGTCTGGGACAGCGACGCCATCTCCGGATACGCGAGCAAACACCCACTCTTGGACAACATGCCCATTCACGAGGTGCTCCTCGATCAAGCGGGGCACCATATCGGGATGCACATTCGCATACGTAACACGAGGCTTGCCCATCTGCTCAATATCGACCAAAGGCTCCTTGGAACACATGCCAATGCAGCCCACGGTGGCCACATTCGCCTCGATCTGACGGGCATCCAGCTCCTTCAGAATAGCTTGGAGCGTGTCACGGGCACCGGCCGCGATGCCACAGGTACCCATACCCACTGTGATCTTGGTACCCGTGTTACGCCGGATCGCCATGTCGCGCTGCGCGCTCGCGCGCAGCTTTCTCAATTCGTCGAGAGACCCAATCTTGGGCATGATTGCTCCTTTAGCTCTTGCTCACACCGCGATAGATGCTTGCTCAGCCAACGCCGTACCGCCGCGTCTCCTAGGGACACATCGCCCAGTAGATCGCGGACCTCGTGCGTATCGAACACAAACACGCAGTCATCGATGCGATGCTCGTACCACAGCTCTAGGGATTCATCGGGGCTATAAAGCAGGATGCTCATCAGAGCACCAGCCATATCCCCCAGAGGGGCCCGATCGATGTGGCTACGCTTGAAGCGAGCCGTCACGCTCGTGCCCTCCCCAGGCGTGGACACGATTTCTATGCCACCCCCGCACCTCTCCGCAGCCGCCGCCAATAGGGGCACACCCAGCCCCACGTCGCGCGTCGTGCGGGTAGTAAAAAACGGCTCCCGAACTCTAGCCAACGTTGCTTTATCCATCCCACATCCATCATCTTGGATGGTAATCACTAGGCTGTCATCAGCCAGCGATTCCTCGATGCTGATGCGCAAGTGGCGCGCACCCGATGCGATAGCATTCTCCGCTATGTCTAGTACATGCAGCGAAAGCTCACGCATCGCTCCCGCGCCTAACTCAACTTGTCCACGACATCCAAGATCTTCTCGGGGACAAGGTGACCTATCACCTGACCATCGACGACGCCCACCGGCGCCAAACCGCAGGACCCCAGACAGTAGACGACTTCTAGGGTGAACTTGTAGTCCGGCGTCGTCTCGCCAGCTTTGATGCCGAGCCGATCCTCTAGGGCAGCCAAGACGCGCCGAGCGCCCTTGACGTGACACGCTGTACCGTCACAGAGGCGGATCACGTGCTCACCACGCCGCGTGAGATAGAACTGCGCGTAGAATGTTGCCACGCCGTATACCTGGCTCAGGGGCACTTGCATACGTTCGGCGATGCGCACAAGTACCTCAGGAGGCAGATAGCCGTATATCTCCTGCGCCTGCTGTAGCACAGCGATCAACGTCCCCTTGGTACCAGCATACGTCTCAAACACTGGTTCTAGTAGGGACAGATCGATCGTCTCTTTGGTAATAGTCTGCGTGTCTTCAGCCATTACTGCTCTCCTTGCATCCTGTGAATGTGTTGTGAGGCCGCCTGGTACGTATCGTACCGCACAGCCTAGGCCAAGAGCGTTACGCCGCGCCCAGACTCGTGGCGCAAAGCTATCTCGAACTCGGCAATGGTTGGCTCCCGCACGCTCAACGCCATGCAGGGCAACATCTGCGCCAGTGTATGCGCATCGCTGGAGCGGATCAACGGCCAACGCGCCCAACGTGTCATCCTTTTGGCAACCTCCGCCAGCGGTACTGCTTGCGATACCTCAAGCGCAGCCAGGTCTAGGTCGTCCGGCACGAATCCCAGACTTGCCAGCAAACTGTAGCTGGGGCGATCCACGTGGGCGGCGATGGCCACACCTCCTAGGTCCCGTGTCAAGGCTACCGTTCGCTCCACAGATAGATCACACGCTGCCTGTCTCAGCCGTTCGTCCTTGCGCACCAGCTCGCCACGAGCATCCACGACGAGTTGCATGCCAAAGAACTCCTCGGGATTCGTGTGCTGAGGCAGGTGAGCTTCGACGATCTCTTGTAACGCTTCTGCCTGGCCTGCCTTGTCAAAGAGGCACACAATGTGTACCTCTTCTCGCGTCTGGACCTCAAGTCCTGCCCAAACCGTCAATCCCGACCCACTAGCGACCTCCTGTACGGCCGCCACGTTGAGAGCGCTGTTATGATCGGTGACCGCTATCACCCCCAGCCCGAGCTGTAAAGCCTGCCGAATAATCAGGGGCGGCGTCATCTCGATCTCCGCGCAGGCGGAAGCCACCGAATGCACATGTAGGTCCGCCAGCAGATCTTGCTGGCAGGTTGGGCTCACTGGCTAGCCGCCACGCCCAGGGTTGCGAGCTGGGCCACCGTCTCAAACGTGCCGCGCTCGGTATAGAGCACCACCACTCCGCGCTCGTCAGCGCGCGCCAGAGCGTCGTCCTCCAACGTGGCCCCCTCGGTGATGATGATACACGCAAGCTCGAGGAGCGCCGCTACGGCAATGACATTCATATGCGCCTGAAGCGTCACCCAGACATTGCCCCTTCTAGCGCCGGCCATCACGCAGCTCAGGAGATCGGAAGCATAGCCACCCGTGACCTCGGCATCAAGACCATCAGCTCCTGCTGCCACATTGACCGGCAAGGCCACCACGATGTCGGATACGAGCATGGTCGTTCCTCCCGGGCCTATCGCAGCTTGAAGGTCAACACAAGACGAGTGCCAACACCTACCTCGGACGTGATCGCCATCTCATCCGTGGAAGCCTTGATGTTGGAAAGCCCCATCCCCGCGCCAAAGCCCAGCTCGCGGATCCAATCCGGGCAGGTGGAAAAGCCAGGCTTCAAGGCTTGCTCGATGTCCGGTATGCCGGGCCCCTCGTCCTCTATGGTCAGGACGAGGTGATCTGGGCGCACCTCGGCGCGCATCTCGCCGCCTTCGGTATGGATCATCACGTTGGTTTCCGCCTCGTAGGCAGCCACCGCAACTCTCCTCACCACGCGGCTATCGGCTCCCAGACGCGTCAGCGCCTTCTTGATCTTGCTGGAGGCCTCACCGCCACGCACGAAATCGCGAGGCGCGATGTGGTAGCGCAGAACCAGCGAGGTGCTATCCGACTCGATATCCTGGAAGACGTGGCTCGCCCGGTAGCGCTCCACCTCATCGGCGTGGTAGCGCATCTCCAGTTGCTTCACCAACGCACGCATGATATCGCCCTTGGTGATGATCCCCACCAATCGGCCTTCCCCATCCACGACGGGGAAGCGCCCATATCCGGTGCGGTCGAACTGATTGACGGCCATGATCAGGGTTTCGTCGGCTCGCATGACGCAGGGCTTATCCGTCATGTGATCGCGTACGAGGGTATCCTGTTCACCAGCCTCCAGAGAGCGGATGACGCGCTCGATACTGATAACGCCCACCAGATCGCCGTTCTCCACAACAGGCACACCCGAGATACGCTTAGCGCGGAGCAGCTCCTTGAGATCATGCATCGTCTCATTCGGCGTAATGGTAATGACGTCGCGGACCATCACCTGCTCGATTGTTAATTCGTAGATCAGCTCCTGTACGATGCTGAACTCGATAGGTGCGTCACCCAATGTTCCCCCTCGCAGCGGCCAGTCTCCACACTAGGCCTCCTGATCGCCGCTCTCGCCAAAAGCTTCCCGCCAGCTTGACATCGCCATGTCGAACACACCACACCCCGGCAGACCGGCGCCATACAGACGCCCACAGGTCTCATACATGGTATAACGGGATGCGAGGAGCGGGATGCCGTTCTCTTTGGCGAGCGCGATCGTCTCCGGGGGAGGGTACTTGCCACGCACAAAGACAATAGCGAGGATGCCAGCCATCTCTGCGGTACGAACAACCTGAGGATTGGTGAGACCTGTCATGAGCAACGTACCATCATGGGTAAAGACCAGCACATCGCTCATGAGGTCAGCTCCACAAGCCATCGCGACCTGCATAGAGAGATCCGCCTCTTGAGAGATCACTTTCCCGTCAATGATGGTCAACACCTGCCGCAGGTCCATCACTTCCATCCCACCTTTGCTGGCTGTGCGCTGGGCACACGCTGGGGCGAGTATATCACATAGGCAAACATTGTCCAAGTTTTCACGATGCTCTAGCACGCAACAAGCCCTAATAACGGTTCGCTTGTTGGGGATCAACTCAAATTGAGATAGCCGCGGGCGAGAGGCTAGTAGCGTCCCTCGCGAGCCCAATCCTCTCCGAGAACCACGACGATGTCGGCGCCAGCATTCTCAGCGTACTGCCGATGGATATCCTCTTCCGCCACACCTAGCTGCGATGCAAGGGCATCCACGGTCATCTCGACATCGGAATACACGAGGATACGGCTTCGGGCATAATCCTGCGCGCCAGCGGCCGAATAGCGCACCACATTGAACCCCTGCTCGCGCAGATAGCTGGCCGTGCGTTCGCCCAAGTCCGGGGTCATGGTGCCATTCTCCAGATGGATCCGCGCACCTTCGCTCGTAATCTGCGCGCGCTCGATGCTGGGAGTGGCCTCCACCACCGGAACTGGCGAGGGAAAGAGCTCGTCCACAAGCTCTCGCACACGTTCCCAATCCGCCATCTCCACCATCCAGCCCTTGTCCGTAACCTGTGTGGTCGTGTACGAGTCGTCGATGACCTCATGCCGAATATCTTCAAGCTTGATGCGCTTGACGATCTCGCCGAGAGCGATCATTTCCTTAAGGGTAAGGTCGGTCTGGATCGAATCGCCGGCAATTGTCAAGAACTCCGAGATGCTTGACAGAGGGATATCGAGGCTGATGGCCTTGTCACGCGCTGCAAGAATCACTTGCTGTTGGCGAGCCATCCGATCAAAGTCGCCGGTCCCGTGTCGCGAGCGTGCATACTGCAGCACCGTCTCGCCGTCCATTTGCTGGACGCCCGCAGGGATGTCCACCACCATCGTGCCATAGTCGCCGTCGGGGTACTCCTCGTCGTGGATAGGGCTCTGCACATCAATGGTCAGCCCTCCCACCGCATCCACTAGTCGCACAAAGCCTGCGAAATCGATTCGGACATAATAGTGTACAGGAACGCCAAAGGCAGCCTGTACCGTCTTTTTGGCAAGCGCGACGCCACCTCCGGGATAGCCGTACTGGTCGCCAAGCAGGTGAGCCGCATTGATGCGGTTCTGGCCATAGACGGGGATCGTCACCCAAAGATCCCGAGGTATCGAGAGCATAGTAGCCGAGTTGGTAGCTGGGTCGATGGAGACAAGAATCATGGTGTCGGTACGGGCCGGGCCACTCTCTATCGCACGCCGGTCGATGCCGAGAAGCAGGATGTTGACGCGTTCCTTCTTGCCCACAAGGTCGGGGAGATCTTGCTCCGGCGCCCTCCCTGGGATGCTTTCGGCGCCGGTGACATTCTCCACAAAGGGGAGCTGGGTTTGAGCCACCACGCGTCGTAGCGTCACAAAGAAAAACGCCCCGGAAAGCAACGCGCCCGCCGTTACTACGACAACGACAAACGATGTGAGAGCGCGCCATAGAAGTGGTGCACTCGGAGCAGGCTTGGGGTTGGGGACGAGGCCACCATGTTCAGACATCTTGGTGTTCGATTATAGCACGAAGAAATCCTGGCGCCAAGAGGCCGCGTTCTCTGGTTCTACGTCAAGAAGTGTGGTATTAG
>CAZTMY010000110.1:0-7676 GCA_964614895.1 uncultured Anaerolineales bacterium | reverse complement strand
AGGTGTGCCCAGAAGGGCATGGCTGAGTATATTCAGCGCCAGTGACCTCTGGACATCCTCGGTCCCTTGGAGTAACCAGTTCACCGTGATGAAGCCCTTAGCTTGGTTGTCTCCGTTGCCGGGATCATACGGCATCGTCAAGGTCTGCGGGGCATCGAATCGAGGTTGCGCGTCGATCTGCGAGGGCACGTTGCGTCGCTCGTAGCCATCGAGGTATGCGGCCATGCGTCGGAGACGCTCGTCCGGGTCGTCGTCGCCATAGAAATAGATACGCGCGTTGGATGGATGGTAATAGGTCCGATGGAAGGCGCGGAACTGCTCGTACGTCAGAGTGGGGATGACATCGGGATCGCCGCCCGAGTCGTTGCCATAGATGGTATCGGGAAAGAGGGCCATGCGTCCAAAACGACCTAGCAGCGAGTCGGGGCTGGAATAGACGCCCTTCATCTCGTTGTACACGACGCCGACGATGCGCAGCTCGTCAGCGGGCCCGTCCATCGCTAGGTGCCAACCCTCCTGCGCAAAGACGTCCTCGCTCAGCCGCGGATGCAGCACGGCATCCATGTAGACATCGATAAGATTGTAGAAATCTTGCAGGTTCTGACTGGCGACGGGATAGCAGGTCTTGTCGGGATAGGTCATGGCGTTGAGGAACGTGTTCAGCGATCCCCGTGCTAGCTCGATGAAGGGGTCCTTGAGGGGATACTTTTCTGAGCCACTGAGCACGCTATGCTCAAGGATGTGCGGCAATCCTGTCGAGTCGGTGGGGGTGGTCCGAAAAGTGATACCAAAGACCTTGTTGGTATCCTCGGTGGTGATGGAGAGCAGCTCGGCGCCGGTCGCCTCGTGCTCGTAGAGCGTAGCTTGGGCGTTGATCTCGTCGATGTTGCGCGTATTAAGAACCCGAAACCCGTGGCGTATTTCCATGGTGCTCCCTTGCGAGTGTGTTTTGCTGGCGCGCCCGGGCAAGAGCGCGCTGCCCGCATGTCGGAGCTATTCTATGCCATGCGGCGCCGCGCTCCAAGACCTGGCCACGCGAAGCGAGCTTGCGCGTTCGTGAAGTGGTCGCACGCCTCAGGTGATGGTGACGATCTCGCGAGTCTCTTGCTCCAAGGGTGGCCATGTCATGTCCAGCGCCGAAAGCGTTTGCAGCAGGATTCGCGAGATTAGCAGGTTGCGTACCCACTTGCGGTTGGCGGGGATGATGTACCACGGCGCATAGGGCGTGCTGCAAAAGGACAACGCGTCCTCATATGCGGCCATGTAGGCGTCCCACTGCACGCGGGTGTCGAGGTCACTGACCTTGAACTTCCAGTGCTCGGTGGGGTCCTCCAGGCGATCTTGGAGGCGCTCACGCTGACGTTCCTTGGAGATATGTAGGTAGAACTTGAGAATGATCGTCCCACTCTCAGCGAGGATCCGCTCAAAGTTGTTGATAGCCTCGTAGCGGCGCCGCCAAACAGCTTCGGGCGCCAAGTTCGCGACGCGGACGACCAGGACATCCTCATAGTGTGAACGGTTGAACACGCCCACCGTGCCCTTACGCGGGGTCGCTTTGTGGACGCGCCAGAGAAAGTCGTGCTCGAGCTCTTCCTCCGTAGGGACCTTGAAGCCGGTTACGCAGACGCCTTGGGGGTTGAAGGCCTTGACCACGTGTTTGATGACGCCGTCCTTGCCCGAAGTATCCATGCCTTGCAAGATGACGAGGAGAGCATATTTGCGAGTGGCGTAGAGCAGTTGCTGCCGCTTGTTGAGCTTGTCGTTTAGTTCTTTGAGCTCAGCCTTGGCCTCCTTTTTCTTGAGGCCATACTTGCCGTGTGGGTCCAAGTCGGACAGCATGGCGCGGGTACCTGGTTGGACGAGAAACGGGCTTTCAGGATGTAGCATAGGGGTTGGCTCCTTCTCTCCCTGCAGGGGGCCCGACGGTGGCCCGTTGGCGCCTCTGATGTTGCCTGATGCCCGCCGAGTTGGTGCGTCGCGACGCTGTTAGGCCCGCTCCCGGATCTACAGGCAGTGCTCGGGCGAGACCCAGTCCATGATCGTATCCAACGTGGCGGACAACCAACGCACTTAGGGGTGCGCTTTTGTCTCTGAACCCGAGTTCAGCACGTATGGAGCGCGGCATGTGAACATCAGATTGAAGGCGACTTGGCGCCAGATGGGACGCTTTACATAATAACATCGATTCCGACCGATGGTGATCTCGCCGAACAGGCGCACGTCCTCCAATTGGGCTTCTCGTAGCCACCGTTCCCACACGTGCGGGGGCGGCGTTCGGACATGGGTGTGATCGTACGCGTTGGCAAGGGCGGTGACAAGTCGGCCAACGAGGCCGCCGTTGTTCGGCACCGAGCCGATAAAGACTCCTCCCGGCGCCAGTCCCCGCGCGATCTGCTTGAGCGCCTTGGGAGGATCGGCGAGGTGCTCCAACACGTTGAATGCTGCGATGGCCGCATAGCGATGCTGGCCCAATGGTGTTTCAGTGATATCCTGAACCCGGACGCGATGCTGTAGCCGCCGCGGGGCATTCTCTACCGCCCAAGGCGATACGTCGATGCCCTGCACCTCGAAATGGCGCAATGCCACTTCCATAAAGCCGCCTTGCCCAAAGCCGATCTCCAGCAGATGGCCGCCACGTTGCAGTCGTAGCAGTTGCTCTAACCGTTGGTAGTTTCGTTGTGACCGCCGGGCCTCGCGATGTCCGATGCCCCGGAAGTAGTGATGATCGTATCTGACGCTTCTGAACATGCTCCCTCTTGCTATGCTTTCCCCCGTGCCCATATTTCCCGCAACCATTCTCGGTTTGGGCAGGCGGCGGTCCATCTCTCTGGGGCGCTAGCCCTAGTACTATCAGGCTGGAGCCGCCGCGTGTCTCTCGCTGGGGTACTCTTGGTTCACTGCGAGCTAGATTTTCTGGGCGCAGTACCCAGAATAGGGGTACTGGCGGCTCGGAACGGCCGGTTTCACCGTCGTGAGGCCATCACGCGGTGAGGCTTGGTGCGCTCTCGTGCTAGCGACAGTATACCACATCCTGTGCGGCCTTTCGCGATCCCTCACGCGAAATGTTATCGAACCGATATGATTCCCCCAATTGGCAATGTTGCCGGGGGAGTCACTTGGTAGGGAGAGAGATATCTCTTGAGGCCCAGCGGGAGCATCTGCAACAGATTAGAAGAAGGTATCGACTGACGGCCCGATCCGAGAAGAGCATCCTGCCGGGCGAGATAGAACGAGTGATACAGACGTATCTCACTACAACGTGCTGTAACTGGCTATGCGTCTCAAAGAGAAGCGCTTGGTCACTGATCGCAAGGGCGACAAGCGGATCCGTCTGATCTACGATCAAGCGCGGATGCCTTTTGCGCGGCTGGAGGCCACCGCCATCCTGAGCCGCGAGACGGTCACATAGTGGGGACGGAAACGGTGGGCTCTGAACCCCGAAAGATTGAGACCAGAGATGAATCAACTGGCCGATCAGATCGTGCGCATGTCCGAGGCCACCCCAGTAGAACACACGGAGGATGTCCATGAGACGATGTATCAACCGATAGAGGAGCTGGCTGTTCGGTAACATTTTCTTCTGGGTGGACGCGTCTTTTATCGGTGGGAATTCGGGGTATCTTGCCCCCCAGGTCGTCACATGCTCTTCACAGAGTGTTCACATACTCGCTGTATCTTTGAAGGGGCCAAGGAGGCACAGGAGATCTAGCGGCGGCGTGCTGGTGAGGCCGCGCGCCCAGGTTGACGGTTGAGATCGGAGCGGGTTATCCTGCGGGAGCCCGCTGGTCGGTAGGAGGAGTGGCGATGCCAGATAGGATCCTGGTGGTGGATGATGAGGTCGAGATCGTACGCATTCTGCGCGGGTATTTGGAGCGAGCTGGCTTTCAGGTGCTCTCTGCCTACTCGGGACCGGAGGCACTGCGCGTGGCCCACCAGGAGGAGCCGGCGCTGGTGATTCTGGACCTGATGCTGCCCGGCATGGATGGGTGGGACGTCTGTCGGGCGTTGCGTCGCGATTCCGATATCCCCATCATCATGCTGACGGCGCGCGTGGAAGAGACCGACCGACTTATCGGGCTGGAACTGGGCGCCGATGACTATGTCACCAAGCCGTTCAGCCCGCGCGAGGTGGTGGCCAGAGTGCGGGCCGTGCTGCGGCGGGTGAAAGGGCTGCGGCCTCAGGATCACGAGCAGCTCAACGTGGGCGGATTGCGCTTGGATGTGGCCAAGCATACGGTCAGCGTGGATGGCAGGCCGGTGAACTTGACTCCCTCCGAGTTTGAGATTCTGCGTACGATGATGCGCGAGCCGGGGCGAGTGTTCACCCGGCTACAATTGCTGGAGATCGCCACGGGCGAGGCATACGAGGGGTACGAGCGGACCATCGATACCCACATCAAGAACATGCGGCGCAAGATTGAGCGTAATTCGGCCAGCCCCGAGTATCTTTTGACGGTGCACGGGGTAGGCTACAAGATGCGTGAGGCCTAGGTGCGTAGGTTGTCGTTGGGGCTCAAACTGGCCCTGGTAGTGGCTATAGCCGTGGCCGTGGTGGCCCTCTCGGTGGGCGTGGCTTTTCAGCGGGCGGCCGACCGGCAGTTCAGGGGCTACCTTGATTTGGCCATGAAGATGCGCGCGCGGATCTTGGTGCCCGAGTTGGCGTCTTACTACCTGCGCCATGGCGAGTGGACGCGCAGCGAAGAGCTGGAAGAGATCGTCGCCGCGGGGGCGGCCATGCCACGGGGACGGCCAGCGCCCGACATGGAGTTCGTACGGCTGATCCTGACAGACGCGGATGGCCACGTGGTGGCGGGCGATCTGCAAGGACGCCCACGCGTCATTCCAACGCGTATCTTGGGCCGGAGCACGGCCATCGATATCAACCAGCGAGTGATCGGTTACTTGGTGATGGAGGTCGGCGCACGCGAGAACGCTCTGGCGTCGGCCTTGAGGCGGTCGTTGCTGTGGGGCGGTGCGCTGGCCGCCGGGGTGGTCATCATCTTGGGGTCCGTGGTGACCCATCAGATTCTGCGGCCCCTGACCGATCTCAGCGAGGCCGCCGATAGCATCGCCGCGGGCAATCTGGGCGTGCGCGTGGAGGTGGATTCCGGCGACGAGCTTGGGGAGCTGGCCAGGCGGTTCAACGAGATGGCGGCCGCTCTGCAGCGCGACAAGATCTTGCGCCGCACGATGGTGGCCGATATCGCCCACGAGCTGCGGACGCCGCTAGCGGTGATGCGTGGTCAGATCGAGGCCCTACAGGATGGGGTATTCGATATGACGCCAGAGAACTTGAAACCGGTACACGAGCAGGTTTTGCTGCTCAGCCGGCTGGTGGACGATCTGCACGAGCTTTCTCTGGTTGAGGCGGGGCATCTCTCGCTGGAAATGGGGCCGCTGGACCTGGGCGACCTGGCGCGGCGCGTGTTTGCGGGGTTCGCTGGCCAGGCGGCAGAGCGCAAGGTCTTGCTGGTAGCCGAGGTGGATGACGGGTTGCCCATGGTGCATGGCGACGCCCAGAGGCTGGAGCAGGTGCTGAGCAATCTGGTCAGCAATGCGCTGCGGTATGCGCCGGTTGGAGGCTCGGTAACGGTGCGCGCTCGCGCCCAGGACGGCGGCGTTCGCATCGAAGTCGAAGATACGGGCGAGGGTATCCCGGAGGAGCACCTGAATCTGGTCTTCGAGCGGTTCTATCGCGTGGATCCGGCGCGAGATCGCTCGGCGCCGCATTCGGGCCTGGGGCTGGCCATCAGCAAGCAGTTGGTGGAGGCGCACGGCGGGCGCATCGGTGTGGAGAACGCGCCGAACGCTGGGGCACGGTTCTGGTTCTGGGTGCCGGAGGTGGAGGAGAGTGGGGGCTCCTGATTCCGAAAGTGCCTGCAGCGGGTGCTGCGAAAGCTTTCGTTCCGCCGATGTCTGGATTGGACCCGCCGTCAACGCTTGACGTTGACGTAAGAAGGATATCGGTTTGCGTTGGCGCGTCGGTTGTGTATCATCGACTCTCGTTACCAAGATCGTACGATGGAAGGAGGGAGGCGATGCCCAAGGGGAGGCGGTTGTGGGGCTACCTAGGTCGCTTTGTCGCGGTGCATGTGGCTACCTATGTGTTGATGGGCGTGATCTGGATGCAGCTCGCCAACTATGCCGAGGCCTTCCGGCAGGAGGCCGTGGCGGGCTTTATGCGGCCGGTGGATGACCCGGTGGTGGCGCTGGGCATTCCGATGCAGATCCCGCGAGGAGCCCTGCTCGCGCTGGCGCTGGCGCCGTTCTATCAGGTGATCGTGGGCAAGGGCGGCTGGTGGAAGATCGCCCTGGTGCTGTGGGTCTTGACCGGAATCGGCGCGGTGGTCACGGGGCCGGGCTCGCTGGAGGGCATGGTCTACACGACGTTGGGCTTTGGCAACCCGCTGGTGGGCTTGCCCGAGGTCACCATGCAGGTCCTGCTGTTCGCGTGGCTGTTCTGGCGCTGGGAGCGGCATATTACCACCAAGCGAGCTGAGGCGGAAGGTGCGGCCGGCTAGACTTGCCCCCGGCCGGCCGTCGCAGCTCGGCGAGGGCTTCATCGTCCAGCAATTCGTCGGGGGCCAGGGGTACCGGGCCGAGCAGGTGCAGGGGATGCGTGGTGAGCCATTCGGCGCCCGGCTCCATGGACGAGCGTGGGTGAGGTTTGATGTCGTCGAGACACAGCGCCTCGTCGATGATGTGCAGCCAACCGGGCTGATGGCCGTCGTGACGAATGGCGCCGCCGTCGCTCACGCAGACCAGCGATGGCTTGTGCGAAAAGATCTCGGCCAGGTGGCGATCCCGCGTGACGGTGCTTCCCGCGTGCAAGGTGCGCAGGCGCTGCGGCGAGCCGTGGTGCCAGATGTCGGCGTCAAGTGGCGGCATGGGGGATCTCTTCCATCTCAAGTGCGAGGCACCTGCCAGGTGCCTCGCACTCAACAGAGTTGCGCGCTCTGCGGGCGTGCCGCAGAGGCGTATGGCTTTTCGGCGATGAGCCCTGCCACGCACACCTTGCCCGGCTGCCCATACGCGGTCATAAGGTTTTGGCTTTCAACGCCCTCTTCGCCCTCTAGCTCTGCGGGAAGATCGGGGCCAGGCCCTTGGCACGCTCCGCCACCAGCCGCTGCTCTTCCTCCGAGAGCGGCGTGAGGTCCTCGGCGATCTCGATGGCCCAGTCTAGGAACTGCCGGTGGCCGGGCGTCACCGCGGCGGTGACGGGCAGCGACAGGGTAAAGCGCAGCGCCAGCCGTGCCTCCTCGAGCGTATCCACGGGATGGTACCAGCACTTGGGCCACTGCTTGCGGGCCTCGTCGTTCTCCCACTTGCACTTGGCCAGGGCCTTGAGAGCCAGGCGTCCAGCGCCCTTGGCCTGGGCGGTCTCGACCGCGATGGGGCCGAACTTGCTCTCGTTCCAGGTGACCCAGTTCAGCGGGAAGAGGATGCTATCAAAGGGAAAGCGGTTCAGCAGGGCGATGGCGGCCTCCTCGGAGTGGGCCGAAAAGCCCAGGAACCGCACCAGGCCCTCCTCGCGCGCCTCCAGGAAGGTCTCTATGGCGCCATCGGGGCCGAAAATGGTCTCTACTTCCTCTAGCGTGGTGACTCCGTGAAGCTGATAGAGATCGAAATAGTCGGTGCGCAGGCGCTCCAGCGAGCCCTCGAGCTCCTCGCGGGCG
>CAZTMY010000109.1:0-7711 GCA_964614895.1 uncultured Anaerolineales bacterium | reverse complement strand
TCATCTACCGACGCGAAGAGAGGACCGAGCTGGTCGAAGCGAAACGTTTCGAGGATGAGGTGCGTTTGGCGGGTATCTGGGTCGCGACGGACCCGAAGGAGCTCTACTGGTTCCTACAACCCAGCAGCTTTGACAACGTGCTGCTCATGCGGGAAGCTACGTATCTCGGTCGCATCGTTGCGACTGAACAGCCCTATAGCCTGACGTATGCCGGCTGGCACCAGATCTATGACGGTGGCGGCGTCGAGGCCAGCAACGTGCGCCGCGTCATCGGTGCCATCGGTCGCATCCGAGCGCAGATATCCATCCTGCTGCCAGACGTCAACTTTCCCATCTCGCCCGTCTGGGCCCTGGAACGCTACCAACGCTCCGTCGGCCTCCAGACCAAGATCCTGCTCACGTTCAGTATACCCATCATCCTGCTATCGCTTGGTTACGTCATCTTTGTCTCGACGCTCTCCGTGACCCAACAGAGGCTGGAAATCGCCCTGCTAAAGAGCCGTGGCACGAGCACGCCTCAGGTGCTCCAGCTCTATCTTGCTCAGAGCCTGGTTCTTGGCGCCATAAGCCTGGTCGCCGGCATAGCTCTCGGCAAGTCGATGGCCCAGCTCATCGGGCAGACGCAGGGATTCCTCCAATTTGCGCGCACAGAGCCCTTGATGGTTCGCACTACGACGACCAGTATGCAACTAGCGATCCTGGCCATCGTGATCGCTACGGTCTCGTGCCTGCTACCTGCCTTCAAGTGGGCACACTTGACGATCATCACGTTCAAGCGCTTCCTGGCGCGAGCGATGGAGCAGCCTTGGTGGCAGCGCTACTTCCTGGACATCATCCTGTTTGGGACCTCGCTCTATGGCCTGTACATGCTCAAGCAAGAGGGCGCCTTGACCTTTCTCCTGGGCGGGCGAGGCGATCCGCTCCAGAATCCGTTGCTGCTCCTCGCCCCCACCATGTTCGCGATCTCTATCGGGTTGCTGTTCATCCGGATCTTTCCCTTAGTCATGGACCTGCTGCATTGGCTGAGCCGGCTGCTCCCCGGCACCGTGCCACTCATATCGTTTGGGCGGCTCGCCCGCTCTGCAAACTACTATGGCGTGTTGCTTCTGCTTGTCATCACAGTGGGGTTATCGGTCTTTACCGCCTCACTGGCCAAAACTTTGGACACCAACGTCAAAGAACGCGCCCTTTACCAAGTCGGCGCCAAGGTCGCCGTTGACGAGGCCGCCTGGATCCAAGCCGGTGGGGGCGCTGGCGGCCTCTTTGGCGGCAATGAAAGCGCGGAAGATGGCGCAGAGGAAGAGGAGGTGACGCAGATCTACCTGATGCCCGCCAGCGAGGCCGAGACGGTAGATGGCGTCCGTAGCGCTAGCCGCGTCGTACGTTTTGGCATCCGGGCGGACACGGGAGACCGGGGGACGCTCATCGGCGTCGAACGAGCAACGCTGCCATCTGTGGCCTTCTTCCGTGACGATTTCGCTTACCGCTCGCTGGGCGCTCTCATGAACGAGCTCGCCTACGATCAGCACGCGTGTATCGTCAACCGGGAGTTCTTGGCGGCCAAGGGCCTCAACGTCGGTGATGCGCTCAACGTGCGCATCAACAATGCAGAAGGCACCCGGCTGGAGCTGCACATCGCAGGGACCATCGAGATGTTCCCCACCGTGTACCCTCCAGAGCTTCAGGTCGGCCCGCAGCTGCTAGTGATCGCTAACATCCCCTACCTGGAAATGCAGCTCGGATACCCGGTGACAGGCCAGCTCTGGCTGGATGTGGACGATGAGATATCCACGGAAGATCTCGAAGACGGCCTACAGGAGGCGGGTTTTCGCGTCCACACCATCAGCAATGCCCTGGAGCAGATCGGCAAGGAGCAGGGCCGGCTCGAGCGCGTTGGGCTTTTTGGCTTCCTATCTATTGGGTTTATGATTATCTCGTTCCTGAGCATGTTGGGGCTGATGTTGTACGCGTTCCTGTCGCTCCGCCAGTGGACCATCCAGTTCGGTGTGCTCCGCGCCATCGGTCTGACCCAGACGCAGCTCTGGCTCTTGGTGATCTTGGAGCAAACGATCATCGTCTCATTGGGCCTCTTGGCCGGCGCAGCGGTCGGCATCTGGATGAGCTACCTCTTCCTGCCCTTCCTCCAAGTCAGCTATGCCGAGACGCTGCCGCTGCCGCCACTGATCGTTCAAATCGCCTGGGAAGGCGTATGGCGCGTGTGGGGCATCGTCGGTACAGCACTGGGCATCGTCATTCTGGGCATGGTCCGGCCATTGCGCAGCATCAAGATGTTCGAGGCTATCAAGCTGGGCGAGGCCCAGTCCCTATAGAGGAACGCGCCACCGTAGCAAAACGGGGGCGTGGGCCATAGGCCCAAGCCCCCGTTCCATCTTTACTGCTGGCACCCCCGGCTACATAACCCCACGCCAAATGAGGCGCTCGCGAATCATGGCGCTGACGTTGTCCAGCGTCATCATCACCGCGGCAATCAAGATCACGGCCACGCTCACCTGCCGCCAACGGGCCGGGTTATGAAACTGGAACAGCATCTGGCCGATCCCACCGTCAGCAGCAACCAACCCGATGATGACACTCATGCGAACGTTGATGCCCACCGGTAGATCGTGAACGAGACTAGTGGCGGGGATGAGCTCGATCAGGCACCTAGTGCGGCTGCACAGGCCCTCCTTACTCCGGAGAGCCTTGTACCAGGGGCAAGCTTCCGAATCACAACCATCTCACTACCAAAGGATCCCCGAACGCAAGGGTATCCGCTATGATAGTCGCTGCTCGCCCGGATCGCTGACGGCCGCTCAGTTTGCCCAATCCTGAATGACCCGCTCATAGAGAGCCACCGTCTCTCGGGCAGTACGCTCCCAAGTGTAGGCAGCCGCACGCTTGAGACCCGCCTCCACCATCGTTCGCCGCAGGGCTCCGTCAGACAGCACCTTGCGAAGACAAGCCGTCATCGCTTCCGTGTCCGTCGGAGCAAAGTAGGCGGCGGCATCGCCAGCCACCTCAGGAAGACTGGCTACATCGCTAGCGCAGACGGGCGACCCGCACGCCATAGCTTCCAACACCGGCAACCCGAATCCCTCATAGAGAGATGGCACCACGGTCAGCAACGCTCCCGCATACACGGCTGGCAGATCCTCCTCAGGCACAAATCCCGGCAGGATCACGCTATTTTGCCAGGGGCAGCGCGCCAGCTCGTCGTAGAAGCCTTCATAGAGCCATCCTTTCGCGCCGACGATGACCAGCCCGTCGATCAAGTCTGCCGCGAAGAGTGGTCCCACGGCTTGAACCAACCGCACCAGGTTCTTCCGCGGCTCGATCGTGCCCACCGTCAGGATGTAACGCGGCGGCAACCCCATCGCATTGCGTACCTCGGCCACCCGTCGGGGATCCTGTGGGCGAAAGCACGGCGCTGCTGCCTCTGGGATAACAGTGATCTTGCCATCGGGCACGCTGTAGGAGGCCATTAGGTCGCGCTTGGTGGCCTCGGACACAGCAATGATAGCCGTTGCCCGATGGCAGAAGAGCGGCATAGTAGCACGGAGGAACCAGTAGTTCAATGGCTTGTGGTACTGGGGATAGCGCTCAAAGACGAGGTCGTGCACCGTAAGAACCGTCGGGATGCCACGGAAGGGCGGCAGAAGATGCTCCGTCGCATGAAACAGGGTCGCATCAGGGACCAGCCCGTCCATCCAGAGGTGTGTCACCTGCCTCAGCCAAACTGACGCACGCCACGGTTTGTAGCTGGCATTCACGCTCACGCGCGGCAGATGTTCCCAAGATGACGGTACATGCGCCGAGCGGCCGCCATTGTGGAACAGGGCCAGACGGTCTCTCAGCAAGGGAGCAAGCCCATTCACCAAGCACTCGTTATAGCGTTTCAGCCCCGCCTTCTGATGGACCGCGCTGCTAACATCCACATAAATGGCCATCTTGCCTCCTGCCTGCGATTATAGGTGCGACAGCGGGCGATCACCAACCCGCATGCGCTTGCCATCGCCTGGTCGTGACCGTAGAATGACGTCACTGGATGGAGGACAGGGATGCAAGTCGTCGACCTTCTCAGACGCACGACGCTATTCGGTCAGGTTTCGGCGCAGCATCTGGACCAAGTAGCCCAGCTCTGCGTCGCGCAAGATGCTCAGCCGGGAACCGTCATCACTCGTCAGGGCGATCTGGGGAGCGCGTTCGTGTTCATCGAGAGCGGGGAGGCCGTCGCCCACCGCATCGACGATGAAGGCAAGCAGCGCCCCGTCGGAATGCTTGGGCCCGGTGATGCTTATGGCACAGCGTCGTTGTTTCTTGGCGCGCCACGTGACGTGACCATCACCGCTACATCGCCGATGCGCGTGTGGGTGCTCGAGCGCCAGGCTTTGGAGGGCCTCCTGGATGAGGAGCCCTCGCTGTGGGACGAGCTCGCCCTGCCTGAGAGTCTGGTCCAGCAGCTTGATGCCTCCCGCCAACAGTGGCTCGAGGCAGGTGAGATCGTCGTGACCATCACGAGGCGTCATTGGCTGGTGCTGCTACGCAGCTGCGTGACGCCTACGCTGGCGTTAGTTGCCTACGCCGCTCTCCTTACCATAGTGGAGCACCGGGGCGGCAGCATCTCGCCGTGGTACCTGTTTGTGGCGCCGGCTTTGCTGTTGTATGCGCTTAGTCTAGCGTGGGTGTACCTGGATTGGCGCAATGACTACCTCGCCGTCACCAACCGGCGAGTCGCCCATCAGGAACGCATCACCCTACTCTACGAATCGCGTGACGAGGTCATCCTTGACCGCATCCAGAACCTGCAAGTCTCCCGCGGATTGTGGGGAAACACCTTTGGATTTGGCGACATCGTCCTAGAGACTGCTGCGCGCGGTGGCCAACTAGAGTTCACCGCCGCGCCACAGCCCGAGGCACTGCGAGATCTCATCTTTGAGCAGCAAGCGCGTTTCCTGGCCGCGCGACGCTCTGCCGAGCGCCGTCTCATCAAGCGGAGCCTGGCAGCCAAGCTAACGCCTGAGACGATGCCGCCCGAAGAAGCCGCCTTGGTACCCGAGACAGCACTCGGTGAGGCACAAGAGTCCCCTGAAATGACAGTAGAGGGACCGTTGCGTCACTGGCTGACGCGCCTGCTGGGGCCCGGACTAACCCCGCAAGCTATCGCCGCGGAAAACGCTGCCATCTGGCGGAAGCACTGGCTTGCCGCTCTGGGAGCAGCGTTTGTGCCAGGCGCGATGCTGGTGGCGTTGGTCGCGCTGACCGCTACTTCCCTGCGTGGGCATCTGCTCCCCACGCCCCTAACAGGCGAGCTCCGCGTCACCATCGGCGTTCTCTATGCCGCGCTAATCCTCTGGCTCGCATGGAAGCTTCTCGACTGGGCCAACGATGTCTATGTCGTCACCTCAGACAGGATCATCCACATAGAGCGACGCCCTCTCTTGTTCTCCGAGGAGCGTCGCGAGGCCAGCCTGGGCATGATCCAGCACGTCTCGCTGCGCATCCCTCACATGCTCGCGAACCTGCTGAACTATGGCGATGTCGTTGTGGAGACGGCCGGGCCTGGTCAATTCGCCTTTCGTCGTATCGCGCGGCCACGCGAGGTCCAGCAAGAGATCTTTCGGCGAATCGAGGCCTACCGCGAGACGCAACGTGAGCGCGACGCCAGACGTCAGCGGGCTGAGCTGACCGAGTGGTTTGATGTCTTCCAGGAGCTGCACGACCAAGCTGATCAGAGCGAGCTAGGCAAAGAGACGCCGGCGGCGTCGCAGAACGAGATTTGACAGCACAAGCAACCCGGCGTATCCTCCGCTCCGGCTTACGATTGGAGCATGGACCTAATACATCGCTGCACCTCTCCAACGCGAGCTGATCCGGAAGTGGGTCTCTGACATGGACAGCGGTTCACGGCCTGGCGCATCGCCGCAGACATCATAGCCTCATGGTAGCAGATACTATAGCCTCTAGGACGGGGATCGGTGCCATCGCTGGGGCATTATGTCGCTCTTGCTCATCATTATGATCACATCGCGGGCGGCAGAGCACGGGATACAACAGAGCTCACGTCATAGCCGAAAAGCGCCACGGCGGCAGCTCGCCTCATCAGAGTCAGACGATCAAGCTCGGCGGGCCACGCGAGACCAGCGTTCCGGATAAGCGGCAGCTCAGGACCTCACGGTCGTGAACTGCCGCTAACTCTTTTTTGATCAACTACACGCGGCAACGACGCTCTAGCAAGCGTCGGCCGTTCTCATACAGGATCGCTCGGCGCGCCGCGTCGTCCACATGGGCCATCACCACACACCCGATGGCATAGTACGGATCGAACCAAGGCAAGTCATACCCCAAGACGACCTTGTCAGCGCCAACGGTTCGCACCATTTCCTCCACCAACCCTGCCACAGCGTAGGCAGCGGTCAGCTCCAGATACACGTTATCATGCTCGGACGCAACGCGCAGACAGGCATCGAACTCGCCATAACCGGCGTGCCCCGCCAGGAAGGTCACCTCAGGGTAGCGCTCCGCCACCTGTGCCAGATGTTTGGGGCTATCGTAGCGCGAATGTCCCCATGTGTGCGTCAGCACCAGCAACTCGCGCTCAGCCGCAAAGGTCAGCGCAGGCTCGTATCGTTCGCCCGTCAGGGGATACTCGTGGCTGCTTGGGTGAAACTTGAGACCCACAAAGGTCCGGCGTTCATCGAAAAGCGCCAGCTCGCGCTGCGCCTCCCGTGGATAGTTCGGGTTGAAGACACAATACCCATACCAACGTCCCGGGTAACGCTCTGTCACCTCAGCCATCTCTGCATTGCCCAGCACCATATCGACCAGCGCTAGATGCCCGCTGGATACCATGGCCTCGACGCCGCAACGTTCTGCCGTGGCCATCATCTCCTCTGCGGTGTTTCGCGGCATATAGATGCCACGAAACGGCCCATAGTGGGCATGCATGTCTACCACCGGGCAATCAACACACCGCCCGATCTCCATAAAGGCTAGGGCTATCTTTGACGGGTTCACAGCTCTGCCTCCTCCAGAAGACGCCTGAGGTTGCCGCCGGCGATACGTCGCCGCGCCTCTTCGTCGATCTCGGCACGTGCCAACATCAGCCGCGGACCTCCCATGGACCAGCGTGGATAGCCGCTACCATACAGCAAGCGATCCGGCCCGTAGCGCCGGACTAGCTCCGCAATGCCCCCGGAGAGCTCATATCGCGAGATATCCAGATACAGATGCTCATATTCCTCCAGCAGCGGGCGAAAGTACCGATCCTCTCCCCAAGGCCCATGCCCAACGGCGATCACAACAAGCTCCGGATAGTCCTCCAGTAGCTGAGCGACGGGCGCCCAGCCATCGCCAGAGGATATCAGCACCGGGATTCGCCGCTCGGCCACCTCGTCCAGCATCGAACCCATCGTCAGTCGATTCGGAGCGTAACGATGCTCGCCGGGAAAAGCCCACAGCGCACGCACGTCGTGCTGTCTGAGCGCCGCGAAAAAGCCGGGGCCGGTGGGAAGCTCGCCTGTAGCGGGCGGCAACAGCGCCCAGGTTGCACAAAGCCGGGGGCTGGCGGCCGCTACCTCCACCGTTAGTGGATTCCCCTGTATCGGTGATCCATACACCATGACGGCATGGTAAACGAGCGCTCCCTGTACGCCCACCCAGTCCATCTCGCGCAACAGCGCGTCAGCATCGCGAGATGCTACCCTTACGCCAG
>CAZTMY010000108.1:0-7750 GCA_964614895.1 uncultured Anaerolineales bacterium | reverse complement strand
AGCAAACAAGCAGCCGAGCAAGCGGCCGCTCGCAAGGCACTGCAGTCCTTTCGAACGCGCCAAGCCCAAGCACGCACATAGAGCCGATAGCCCGACATATGAACGCCCGATGACCCGCACCAATTGCTATCATTCTCAGCCATCGAGCCATCCGGAGACAAGATGCGGCTAAAGCAGCTAGAGCTGTATGGATACAAGAGCTTTGCCACGCGCACACGCTTTGAGTTCGGCGAGGGCCTAACTGCCATAGTCGGGCCTAACGGCAGTGGCAAGAGCAACATCGCCGACGCCGTGCGTTGGGTGATGGGAGAGCAAAGCTTCAGCAGCCTGCGAGCCAAGACTAGCGAGGACATGATCTTTGCCGGAAGCCGCAGCCGATCACGCTTGGGCATGGCAGAGGTCACCCTGGTCATCGATAACAGCGACGGAACGTTGCCCCTTGCCTATTCGGAGGTCGCCGTCGGTCGTCGCGCCTACCGCTCCGGCGAGAACGAGTACCTCCTGAACGGCACTCACGTGCGCTATCGCGACATCATCGAGTTGCTGGGCGGCGCCGGCCTTGCGCGCAGTAACTACACCACCATCGGGCAGGGCGAAGTGGACGCCGCACTGGCCTTGCGGCCGGAGGCGCGTCGCGCCCTGTTCGAGGAAGCCGCTGGAATCGCACCACACCTCCGACGCCGCGAAGAGACGCTGCGACGTATCGATGAGACCGAACGCAACCTTGAGCGTGTGAGTGACCTCATCAACGAACTTGTGCCTCGCGCTCGGACCTTGCGTCGCCAGGCCGAGCGTGCCGACGAGTACTCGCTTCTCCAGCAAGATTTGGAAGAGCTGCAGCGCATCTGGTATGGCCATCAGTGGCAACGCCATCAGGCGCAGCTTCAACATGCCAAGGCATCAGTTCAGCGAGAGGCTGCCCACCTAGAGACCCTTAGGCAACGCGTGGGCGATGTGTCCGAGCACAGAGAGCGCATCGCCCAGGCGATCACGCAGCATCAGCAGCGTATCAGCGACATCAATCTACAACTCGAGGCGTTGCGCAGCCGTCGAGAGAGCCTACGACGCGAGGTTGCCGTCGGCCGAGAGCGCGCCAGACTGTTCCGCCAGCAGCTCACGACCCTCCAGGAGGACCTAGCTCAGCAATTGCAGCGGCGCCAAGTCCTCCAGAAGGAGATCACCAGCGCCAAGAAAGAGCTCACGTCCCAGCAGGAACTGCATGCATCGAGCACCGCCAAGTGGGAAGAGGCGCGCCAAGCGCTCGACACCCTAGAGAACTCGCGCGCCAGCTTGCAGAAGCGGGCTCGCCAACGCGAGGCTGCACTAGCAGCCACGATCAGCGAGCACTCCCAGGCTACGGCTCGCCTGCAGACTCTTCTCGAGCGCCAAGAAGAGCTGGCGCGTCAGCAGGAGCAAGCAGAGAAGTCGATACGGCCGCTCACGGAGCGCATCCGTCAGAGCCAGGAACACACGCAGCAACTGGCTGAAGGCGTGCAAGGCCTAGAGCAAGAGCTGGCAAAACTGGAGGAACGGCTAGAAGGACTACAAGGCGAAACCCGGCACGCCGAGCGCGCGCTGGCTGAGGCCGAAGAGCGCGCTGGCCAAGCACGTCGGCAACGGGATCAGCTCGTCTCGCGCTTTCAGGCGCTTTCTCGCGTCCGGGAGGAGATGTCGGGTTACTACCCCGGCGTGCGCGCCGTATTGAGCGAGGCGGCAGGGCTCACTGGCGTGGCGGGTACGGTCGCATCGCTGATGCGAGTACCGTCAAAGCTCGAGGATGCCATCGAGGCCGCGCTGGGCGCTCGCTTGCAGAACGTCGTCATAGAGACCTGGGAGGACGCAGAGCAGGCCATCGCATACCTGAAGCGATCGCGCGCCGGCTGGGCGACCTTTTTGCCTCTAGACACGATTCGACCGCGCGCCAAATTGAGGGCGAACGCCGACCCCGGCATAGTCGGAATCGCCAGCGACCTGGTCCGCTATGATGAGGCTCACCGCGCAGTCTATGAACTCTTGCTAGGACGCGTAGTCGTGACAAAGGATCTGGCCTCCGCACGGCGGTTGCTCCGCTCGCGCTTTGGCGCCTCGCTCTATGTCACGCTCGATGGCGAGACCGTTCAGCCCAATGGCACGGTCAGCGGCGGCAGTCGGCGGCGAGCCGGCGCTCAAATTCTGGCACAAGATCGCGAGTGGCGTGATCTAGCGCCCCGCATCAATGAGGCCGAGCAGCAGGCGAGCGCAGCAGAAAGTGCACTTGACGAGATCCATGACGAGCTGGCTGTACTGCGGCGGCTATCGCACACTTTGGATCAGCAACGAACGGCGCTGCTCAAGCGGCTAGACCAAGCCCGCGCATCCCTGGCTAAGCAGCAGCGAGAGACCGCTGATCTGAAGCGGAATGCGACTTGGCACAGTGAGCGACGCGACACCGCAGAGCGCCAAGCCGCGGAAGCGGCTTCCCGCATCGGGATACTGAAAGGCAAACTCGAGGGCTTTGAGCAACGCATTGCTGACCTGACAAGCCAGGTACAGGCCACACGGGACGAGCTTGCAGCCTGCGACGATCCAGCTCTCCGCCGGCGAGTCGCCGAGCTCGAGACCAAGGCAGCAGTTGCAGAGCGCACGGTCAACAGCCAGCGCGCACTAGTCGCCAGTCACCAGGCAAACCTCGATCAACTCGTCAGTCAGATCGCCTCCACGGAGCAACGCATCGCTGACCACAAGCGTCAGATCGACGAGATGGCTGCACAGAACGCAAGCCTCGCCAAGCGTTTGGAGGGAACAGAAGAGGCGATCGCTAGTGCACGCGAGCAGCTCCAGCCCGCGCAAGAGGCTCTCAAGGCAACGGACGAGCAACGTCGCGAGATAGAAGAGCTAGCAACACAGGCCCGCGAACGCCTGAGCGAGGGCGAACTTGCCCTCCACCGCGCACAGATTGAGGAGGAGCGTGCCCGCGAAGCCCTAGCAAACCTGCGCCAGAGCATCGAGCAAGACCTAGGGCCCATCGATCTGCCAGAGACCTCCGGGCAGCAACTACGTCTCGAGCTCGGAGACGACGTCATCGAGCTGCCCGAGGTGCACACGTTGCCGGCTGGCCTCGGCGAAGATATCCGTCACCTGCGAGCCCGCATCCGGCGACTGGGAAACGTAAATCCGAACGCGCCTCGCGAGTACGAGCAGCTCCTCGAGCGGCAAACCTTCCTCCAAAGCCAGACTGCTGACCTGAGAGGCACCATCGCAGCGCTGCACGAGATCATCCAGGAGCTGGATGCAATCATTGAGCACGAGTTTATCGCCACGTTTGAGCGCGTAAATGAGGCCTTCAGCAAGTATTTCACGACGCTCTTTGGCGGGGGTGAGGCCGCCCTGTCGCTCACCGAACCAGCTAACATCGCCAAGACGGGCGTCGAGATCACAGCGAGACCACCCGGCAAGCGGCAGCAAGGGCTCCCTCTGCTCTCCGGTGGGGAACGCACCCTTACAGCTATATCGTTGCTCTTTGCCTTGCTGCGAGCGAATCCAGTGCCGTTCTGCTTCCTCGACGAGGTCGATGCCGCGCTTGACGAGAGCAATGTGGGACGCTTCCGTGATCTCCTTCGACAGCACGCCGCTCAGACGCAGTTCGTCATCATTACCCACAACCGACGCACCATCGAGGCCGCCGAGCGCATCTATGGCATCTCGATGAGCGAGCATGGCGTATCGACCTGCGTATCTCTCAAACTGCCAGAAGAAGAAAAGACGAGCGAGGAACGGTCAAACGAGGAAGCCTAGCCGGCTTGGGGCTCGGCAGCGTCCCCGCCCATGTTGGCATATTCCTCGAGCTCTGGTAACGTGGGCAACGCATCGAGCGACTTGATGCCAAAGTACTCCAGGAACTCAAACGTGGTCCCGTACAGCAACGGTCGTCCCACCTGTTCGAGCACGCCAACCTTTTCGACCAAGCCCTTGGCCACAAGCGTTCGTATCACACCATCAGAATCGACGCCCCGAATGGCGTTGATGCGCGCACGCGTGATCGGTTGGCGATAGGCGATGATGGCCAAGGTCTCCAGGGCCGCAGAGGAGAGCTTGCCTCCCATGCCAATCCCGAGAAATGTCTCTACCGCGTCGGCGGCCTCGGGCATGGTTACCATTTGCACGCTGGTGCCTGCCATCTGCACGCGCAAGCCTCGCCGCGATTCGTCCGCCTGGAGCTCTGCGATGGCCTGCGCGACCTCCTCCACGGACACATCCAAGGCGGAGGCTAGGTCCTGCAATTCAGTTGGACCGTCAGCCACAAAGAGCAAAGCCTCCACAAAACATGCTAAACGCAAGACTCTCTCCTACTTGGCAATGCGCAAGCTACTGCAGCTCTTGATCGTCGTCGCCTCCAGCCTCCTCGGTTGCGCACAGAGTCCCACGCCCGCGGCTTGTCCACCGCTAGAACATAAGCCGGCACCGGCCGCCGCCGAGGCGCTGGAGGAACGAATCTCTGCGTTAGCCGCCGCCGAGGGCACCGTATCCATCACTATCACCGAGGACGAGGCGACTGCGTACCTGCAGCATCGCCTGCTCTCAGACAACACTATCAAACCCCGCATCACGCTGCGGAACGAAACCATCTGCGTAGAGACGAACCTGCCTTGCCTTGGTCGGCAGCTACCGGTCGTGGCGGAGCTAACACCCTACGTGGCGGACGGCCACCTAGCCGTCAAGTTGACGACGCTTTCGCTCCAGGGGCGACGCATCCCTGGCTGGCTTCGGCACTCGGCAGAGTCCACGCTGAACGAGTTGCTGGTCGAGCTGGGCGGAACGGCCATCGTGCGGTCGGCCGCTCTTCAGGATCACTCACTCACGCTGGTCATCCAGTTGCCCAGCGTCCACTAGGGGAGCGCCTCCTTGCCAGGCTCTTTCTCAAACTCACCCAAGAGATCCAGCTCTTCCTCGTCTGGCTCCAAGGATAACTCCTCTTCTGCCCGCGACTCGGCATATTCTACCGGCTCTGGCACAGGCTCGGGAGTAGGCTCGGGAACAGGCACGCGTGGCTCCTCCTTGGGCTTGTGTGTTCTCCTAACCGGCTCCCGTTTGGGCTCCGTGGCCTCTACCATCGTTGGTCGTAACTCGGATTCCGCACCAAGTGGCTGGGTCGGCGGCATGGTACCCTTGGGATAGGGTTCATGATGGATATTGACCCGCACCTTGCCTGCCAGCTTTAGGCCGAGTTGGCCCTCGACGATATCGTGAACCATATCGACGATCTGGTCGGTCAGCAGTCCGATATTGACCGAAGGACTGGTGTCCAGATCGAGTTGCACGCCGACGCTCTTGCCATAGCTACGGACCTTGGGAGTGACCTTGCGCACGCCTGCAAGTTCGTCAATACGATACTCGAGGCTATGCGACACCGAGGCCACCGCAAGCTGCGCGTCCGACTTGGCGCGTGTGCGAACGCGCACCGTCTTCCGCCGCCGCTTACGAACCTCGAGCCACAGCAAGATCACGAACACCGCAATGGCGATCAGATTCGTGATGAGAAAGGTCTGCCAAAAGGCGGGATCCATGACGCTGTCCCCAAGCACGACCAGGTTGGCATTGGCCCACGCGACAGCTTGAAGCGGCCGCACAAGCAGGAACACCGCTAGCGCTATCAACCCCAGAAGTAGAAGAACGATGACAATCCGGTTGAAAACGTTCATCTAGGTCCTCCTTGTGTTCTTCCCGCCGACCAGCAGGCCATCAATCCCACTCGTATTATACGCCTCTGGAGATATGACGTCTAGGGCACGCGCGTGCTAGCAGCCACCAGACGCGGTACAATCCCCTGAAGCGGCTCGTAGCGAAAGAGGATCCTGTACTGGCCACCGGGGACGGGCACCGCACGAAATACGCTCTCCATGCGCAGAATAGGGATCCTGCAACCCTGCTGGTAGGCGCTCCAGCCGGGATAGTGGAGGTCCGTCAGCACGAGATACCCCTCGGCCGGGGCATCTACCTCCACCGAGACGACCTCGCCGTCATCAAAGGCGATCCCCGCTGGGACGACTTGGTCGCTCGTGACCCCATCAACCAGCTCTAGACCATCCGAAACGTGACGAACGTGATCCGCAGATATCCACCACGCTCGAGGAAAGGCATCAACGTTCTGGTAGATAACAGCATCCTCGCTACGATAGATGATCTGATGGTCACCCAATCCAGCAGCATGCGAAAGCAATGTCACCTCGCCATCGAGCGAGAGCAGGCGCACCTCCTCGACACGCACATGCGCCTCCGGCAGCTTGGGCTCGATGCGCACGGCGGTCACCCAATGCCCGCCAGGCCATGTCCAGGACGCAAGATACGTGTGCCCCTCGTGCGAGCGAGGCGGGAACCCAGACCGCGCCGGAAAGCTGCCGGCAATGGTTGCGCGGCTGTGAGCTATCTGCTCAAGAACATCGTCTCGATCGTATGCCCACTCGGCTGTCTCGAGCCCTGCCCGCAGCGGCAGCGCCAGCTCCTCGCCAGACTCATCTCGTAGCAGCAACCTGGCTGCCAGCGCTCCGTCAGGCAGCGCGGCGGCATGGCTCAGATAAGACACCACCTCGACTGACGAGATCAGGGTCGGTTCCACGCTGATCCACGTGTCGTAAGGCAGCGCCGCGAGATCATTGCGCACATCATATAGCTCGCTGGCAGCGTCCACTGGCAAGAGCTGGGGGATCACATAGCCCGATCCCGCCGCCAAGCTGAACTCGCGCGGACCCATCTCTTGGAGCCAATCAGCATAAGCTGACGGCACCAGCGGCAAGTAAAGATTCAGGACCGGCACGGCATGCATCAGCCCAAAGTTGGGGTAGAAGGACTCTTTCTGAACGCTCCGTGCCGGCACGATCTCGCTCTTGACATAGACCCGGCCCTCCAAGGATTCGACGATCCCCTGAGCATCGGGGGCTACACCTACCGTGGCCCGTGGAGCGGACTCGCTAAAAGTCCACAGCAACACACGCTGATAGGCGTAGAGATCCACCACGATAGCAAGCATCAGCAAGAGCAGCCAGCTACGCCGTCCTAGGGCAAGACGCGCCACCGCTGTTGCCAACATTGCCACCGCCAACAGGACCGGCAGCCAACGCCACGCTGCAAGGGCATGTTCCAGCTCTTTCCAACTGACGGCCCAAGCCAACACCACGAGGCTGACGCCCAAGGAAACTGCCAAGCCATACCAACCCGCGCGTCCTTTGCAGCCCCGAGCTTTGATGTGCGAAGCGGCCTCAGCGCCGAGACCAGCCAAGCACGCAAGCGCAAATCCACTCCACGAAAGGTACCGCGCCGGTACACGAAACAGGTTCAGCAACGGCACCTTGCGCAGCCACGGATAAATAGGATTCCAGCGGCCCCAAGCCATCAGCCAGCCCAAGAGCCCCAAGCCCGCGAGCCACCAGCGTTCTGGCCGGCGTGAGCGCACCATCGCCACGACCGCCATCGCCAGAGGCGCCAGCCCCACATAGAACATGAGCTCCACCGAGCCTTCAGGATAGGGGTTCCCCAGCAAGAACGGGTCTACCCAGGTAGCCGTGAGCAGCGGCGGATAGGAATAGCTCGTGAAAAAGGAGAGGTCCAGGCCTCCGGCGCGCTGCGAGTGCAAAACCAGCTCGAGCGTGGCCAGGATCTGGGGAGAAGCCAGTACCAGCCCCACCCCTGCCGATGCCGCCCAGAGTCCCAGGCGGCGCACGACATCGCCTCGCCGTGGCTCACGCACCGCCAACCACAAGGCGTACGCAGCAGCCGC
>CAZTMY010000107.1:0-7778 GCA_964614895.1 uncultured Anaerolineales bacterium | reverse complement strand
ATCCGGCCTGATGACACGCTAGAAGCACTCGAAGAACGGATCCACGTTGTGGAGCATATCCTGTATCCCCAGGCGATCGCCAAGGTGCTGGACACCAGCTAGGGTGTATCCTGTGCGTGTGTCGCCGTGGCTCTGATGCCACGGCTCTGTTGTACTAGCTCCACTCATGACTATGCCTGACCATGACTGAGTGGAGATCGGCCGTACAGGCATCGCAGTAAGGCCACCCCAGGTCTTCTTCATCTCGTGTCAGCGCGACAAGGGCCGCCACGCTGTCGGCGTGGCGCATGACACATCGGTTGGTGCAGTGCCGCTCGGCGCCGTGTCGTTCAACGTCGTTGTTGCGATCTCCTGCTGGCACTCCCAAGGCATGGCCCAGGGCATGCCGCACGGCTCGGGCCAAAGCTGCCTCGGCAAGTGGCGAGGGGAGGTCTGCTAGCGGCGCTGTAGAGACGACAGCGGCTAGGCCTGGAATGCTGGCGGAAAGGCACGCGCCTCGACTCTCTGCGGGAACCAGACGGGGATGATAGGCTGTCATTGGCTCGGCCAGTAGTGCCAGATCATAGTGGGGCTCAGTCTGCTGCCATGGCTCATGTCGGACCAGCTCGAGGAACAGTGGAGCCACGACGCTCTTGCTTTCGGCATCGTAGGCATGGTCGATGTACCACTGCGTGCCCCAGTAGGGTTGATCAGGCATCAGGTCTGGGATCATCCAAGGGCCAAAGACGCGTACATCGAGTGCGCCCTGGCCCATCTGCCCTGGATGCCGCAGGACCAACCATTGGAGCACATCGCTCACGGTCCGCACAAAGACGTGGCTCTGTGTCTCGGCCGTGCTCTCTGACCATGTCAAGGACACAAAGGTAAGCATTTGGCAGTTCGCGATCCTAACGCCCTATGCGGGACGGGTGAACTCGCTCACCTCGACGGGCAGGCCGCGCTGAATGGATGCGATCTCGGCCATGACAAGCCCAACGGCGTTGCGAGCTTCAGTAGGTGTGCATCGCTCGGGACGGCCGCCCGTTTGTGCCACATCCAGGAAGTAGCGTATCTCGTTGGTGTAGGCATCATCGCCCTCAAGTTGTGGGGCTTCTCTCTCGCCCTCGGTATCATAGATGCGCAGCGACGGTGAGAGACTGCTATCCAACTGGAGATAGGCACGCTCGTAGCGAACGTGAGCACGATAGGCAAAAGGCAGCGGTACGTCCACCCAGTGGGCTGCGGCAGAGACCTGAACGCCGGGGCCATAGTCATAACTCGCCAGCACATAGTCATAGCCGCGCTCAGCGCCGAGGCTTTGTCCTCCCTGTGCGTAGACGCGCTTCGGCAGGCCGAGGGCATGCTGGACATAGTCCACGTCGTGAACGTGCAGATCCAGGATGGCGCCACCGCTGCGGGCGGCCTCACGCATCCATGCCTGCGCGGAAGGTGTCGCACTGCCCCGCCATAGCTGCATCGAGAGTATGCGTCCGTAACCGCTAGCATCCGCCTTGGTACGTATCAGTTCGTACTCATTCCAGAACCGCAGGCATTGTGCCACCATCAGGGGCTTGCCGGTGCGCTCTGCGGCCTCGATCATGGCGTCACAGTCTTCTAGGTGCAGGGCCATCGGCTTTTCACAGAGAACGGGCAGGCCGGCCTCCAGCGCAGCCAAGCTGGCCTCCGCGTGCAGGTACGTCGGCAGGCAGATATCAACGCTATCTAGCTCCTCGGACGCGAACATGTCGCGATAGCTCGTGTACCAAGCCACAGTCTGGCCGGCTGGAGATAGAAGCGTCTGCAGGTTTGAGTCAGCACGCATCTCTTCCGCAAGCAGATCGGCCACCGCCACGATTCTCGCGTCGTCGATCTTGGCATAGGATGCAGCATGCGTGCGCCCGATAAAGCCCAGCCCGACTAATCCCACTCGCATTATGTCGCCTCCTCTGCGGTACCACATCTCATATCGATTGTACCCGAGGCTCATCATGGTGCAAGGCGCAAGGCCACACGTGGACAGGGCAATCGCGAGGCTATACCAGATGGAACCAGAGCAGCGTGGCGAGGCTGATGAGAACACCCGAGGCCCCACCAGCCAGCGTCTGAAGCGGAGTGTGGGCGCCGACTTTGACGCGTGCCCAGGCCACCACAGGCACGAGGAGTAGGGCAGGCGCGGCAACGACCCCCGCCAACGCTGTAGCAAAGGTCAAGATGGCCGAGATGGCCGAAACGTGCTGACTGATTTTCCAGGTCATGGTAACGCATAGATTGAACGTAATGAGGAGGGCAGCGCACACAAAGGCCGCTAGCAGCACGCGGGGGCCGTCGAATATCAGCAAAAGCGCGATGGGGATGCCGACCGCGAGGATGCTGGTCAGCACGATGGAGGGCTGCAGCCGCTCTTGCCGGTTGGAGATATGCCAATCGGTGATGCCGCCTCGCTTGAACTTGCGCCACATGAACAGCAACGGCATGGCCAAGCTGATCATGGCCATCCCTAGGGACCACAAGAGTGCCTCCAACCTGCCATCTGGCTCTGCTAGAGCGATCAGCAGAAATGCGGGCGCCAACACATATTGAGGCGCCAGGAAGCGGGAGATGAGCCGGGCCGAACGGTCTTCCCAGGGGATTTCGCTGGCCAGCATGCCCTGAAGGATGATCAGGCCCCCTGCAGTGGCGCGTGGACTGAGGGCCTCGCCTGCTAGAAGCACGCCAAAAACGGCCGCAAAGATGGGTTCTGCGGTGAGGATCAGAGCGGCGTGCGTAGGTGTCGTGTAGCGCTGCGCAGCCGTCTGTATGCCAATGGCGGCCGCTGTCGCGAGGATGCCGGTAAAGGCAGCGGCCATCCACGTGTCGAACGTCGGCGTAGGCCAGGTTGCTGGACGCACTAACCCAGCCAGAGCGCTTAGGACGGCCACCACGCTAATCTGGACCATCGCCAACGCGATGGGATGGGATGCGCGCGCGAAGGCGCTGATGCCGACCACGTGAAGCGCAAAGCAGACCGCGCAACCTAGCACGACCAAGTCGCCAATGTTGATAGCCGTGCTGTTCTGTAACGTGAGAAGCCCCAAACCAGCGGCGGCCAGCACGACGCCAATCATCGCGGCACGGCTCGGCGTCGTTCGTACGAGGAGCGCCGCCAGGATGGGAACCATGACGACTGACAGCCCTGTGATGAACCCCGCCTTGGAGGCCGAGGTCCACTGTAGGCCGACAGTCTGAAGGGCATAGCCGCCGAAGAGCAGCAATCCCAGGATGGCTCCGTTCTTGACAGTATGCCAGGTGACGCGTGCCCGGACGGCCAGGCATAGAACTGCCAGAGCCAAGCCCCCAATGCCAAAGCGAATGGCCAGGAACGGGAAAACGGGGTAAGCAGCGACAGCGCGCTTGACCATCACAAAGGTGCTGCCCCATACCAACGCCACTAGCAATAGGGCGGCGTCGGCTGCGAACTGGGTGCGGCGTGAAGGGTTCTCGCTGGCTTGCTGGCTCACCGTAGCTGTTTCCTAACCGTCTGATAGAGATAGTTGGCGCTGAGCTGATCTAGCGTATGGCACGGCGCCTTCAGAGCATAGGCGATCTCTTGGGCAAGTCCACGGTCCAGGGCGGGATGCTCGGTGTTCAACACCATGGCACGAATGCCGTCGCGCGCAAACAAGTCGGCCAGCATGAGCGTCTCCGCCCGTGGCTCCATCCCGGTGAGAGAAACGTTACCTGCTCCATCAGTCATCAGCACCAGCAGCGGGATGGCCTCGCGGTCTTGGCGTAACTGGCGGCGTATGACCTGGTAGGCCATCAGCAGCCCCGCCGAAAGAGGCGTCTTGCCTCCAACAGGAATATCCGCCAGTGCCTGCCGCGCCATGCTGATATTGGATGTCGGCGGAAGAACCACGCGAGCCGTGGCGTTCTGGAACGCGATCAGGCAGACGCGATCGCGCTTCTGGTAGGCGTCCACTAGGAGTGAGAGGATGGCTCCCTTGGTGGCCTCCATACGCTCGGCGGCTGCCATGGACCAGCTTGCGTCAACCGCAAACACGACCAAGTTGGCTACCTGGCGGACGCGCACTTTGCGATGGAGGTCACGATCGAGGATGGTGATGGCCTTGCCAGAGCGTGGACGGCTGCGTTGGTGCGGCGCGGCTTCGCGCAGGGTAGCATCCAAGGCAATGTCGTCATATTCCCCTGGCGCGCGGCGGGCCCGTATGTAGCGTCCTCGCTTGCGCCGGTTGATCGTGTGGGTGCGCTTGCCGGCCTTGTCACGGGATCTTCGGTCCGTCACCGTACGCCAGCGCCTGGCCTTGAACATGGGTCCGATGTTGACACGTCGGAAGCCGCTCTCGCCGGGCGGCGTGTCGCCGGTGCCATTCTGTGGACGAGCTCCTCCCGCCATGGGTTCTTGGCTCTCTTCAGGAGAGCCTTGGCTCAACTCGTTTTTTTTTCGGGTGCGCCGTGTGGCGCGCCCTCGGCAGCCATCTGTGCCTCTTTCTCGCCGCGCAGGTTCTCGATGCGCTCGTGGATCTCCTCGAGCTTTTCAGATGCGCTGTCAAATGGCAGCCTGCGTAGCCTATGCGGCAGGGCAAGCTCTGCAGCGAGCAGGATATCGGCCTCGCAAATGGTGGTGCGCCCATCGAATGCGGCTTGGGCTAGGGCAGCCTTGAGGATCACGATATCAGCCCGGTGCCCATCGACCTCCATGGCTGCTGTTAGCTCGGCGATCGTATAGAGATCGGCCTGCGAGTAGGTCACGTTGCGCAAGCGGGCGCGGGATGCGGCGATCATCTGGGAGAGGGCCTGGTCCATGGGCCACCAGTCGTCACAGAAGGCTTCCGGATCGCGCTCATATGCCACACGGCGCTGGATGATCTCCATCCGCGCCTCGGCGGCAGCGATGCCTTGGATGTCCACACACAGCGCAAAACGATCCAAGAGCTGCGGGCGGAGCTCACCCTCTTCTGGGTTCATCGTGCCCACGAGGATGAACTGGGCTGGGTGCGAGAACGAGATGCCCTCGCGCTCGACGATGTTCACGCCCATGGCGGCTGCATCTAGTAGGAGATCCACAACGTGGTCATCGAGAAGGTTGACCTCGTCCACATACAGTAACCCCCGGTTGGCGGCTGCCAGGATGCCTGGCTCGAAACGGCGTTCGCCCTGCTTGATAGCCCGCTCGAGATCCAGGGTGCCAACAACGCGATCCTCCGTGGCGCTCACGGGCAGGTCCACAAAGCTAGTCTGAACCATGGCCGTTGGTAGGGTTTCCCCCTGAGCGACGCGTTCGCGACAGAGGTCACATAGAGCTTTGGGCCGGTCGGGATCGCAGTGAAAGGGGCAATCCGCCACTACCTTGATCTTTGGCAGCAACGCAGCAAGACCTCGGGCGGCGGTGGACTTGGCCGTGCCGCGCTCGCCACGAATCAGGACGCCCCCAATCTGCGGGCTCACTGCGTTTAGCAGTAGCGCCCGTTTCATACGTTCCTGACCGACGATGGCGGAAAAGGGAAAGACAGATACCATGCTCGTGTATGATTCCTCTTAGGCTGGAGAAGTATAGGCTGGGCGAGTATAGGTCGAGGGAGCTAGCGAGTCAATTAACTTCCGCTTGCGGATTCTCGATCCTTTCTGTTGCGCTGCAACTCGTAAACTGCTATCATCTGCGTGTCAGACAATCGAATAGCATCTCCGAACCACATGGCCTAAGGCGCTGTTATGGCGTGTGGTCGTGGCTGCCCTGAGGGTGGCCGAACGGTGGCCGTGGAAACGCGTCCGCCCCCCGCATTTGGAAAGGAGAGCCCGTCGCGACGGTCCGAGCCGGCGCCTGTTCTGTTGTGCGGGATAGGCGTCGACTCTTTTTGTCTAATAGGCAGACCATAACGGAAAACAGCTAGGAGGTACTGGGAATGAGACGTCGAATGTTTGCTGGGCTGCTGATCTTGCTCGCGTTGGGTTTGGCGCTGACTTCGTGCTCGAGCGGTTCCAAGGTGGATTGGGAGCTGAAGGTGTCGGGCGCGGTTTCCGAGCCACTGACGCTTAGCTACGAGGACCTTGCCGGACGCACACAGACCAAGCTCGATAATGTCCTCATGGAGCGAGCGCAGGGAGAGGACGAGAGCACCAACTGGGAAGGGGTCGCGCTCAGCGAGCTGTTGGATGAGGCCGGTGCCTCCAAGGCGGCAAGCGCCGTTATCTTCCGCGCTGCGGATGGTTATGAGCGTGAACTTGCGATGGGTGACGTAAGCGAGGCCATCGTCGCTCTCAAGCAGGATGGCAAGTCTTTGGCGGGCGATGAAAAAGCAGGGCCTATCCGGATCATCGTGCCAGGCCTTCCTGGGAGCCGATGGGTCGGCCAGCTAATCGAGATTGAGGTCGTTGAGTAGCCAATCGTCTCGACAGGCAGGCGACTAGGTAGAACGCCAGAGCCGGACGCGGGTGCCCCTTCGTTTGGCGTTTTCTAGTAGGTGTAGAGATGGCAAGCAGGCCGGGCCGTGTCCGTGTCCGACTTGCCGTGTGAGAAGCATGGTGGCATGCACTTGTGCCCTGCCCTTACCAGAGCCGGAGAATGCCAGGCTGGCTGGGCCATGTCTCGCAATGCATGGAGGTACAAAGATTCCCAATGCGGCGCATGAGCTTTGCCTTGTTGGTCGTACTCGTATTGACTTCTGGCCTCACAGGATGCGGTGGAGAGCATTTCGAATCAGTCACGATCGATGTGTCCGATCTACCGAACGTATCTTGGGAGCTGCGTATCAGCGGAGCGGTTGCAGAGCCGATCACCCTCGACTACCAGGAGCTCGCGTCCCGCGACTTGGTCAAGTTGGGCGACATCCTGGAGCGGTGTGACTGTGGTGACGAGACCGAGAGCGCATGGGAAGGAATAGCCCTTCAGGATCTGATGGCCGAGGCAGGCGCGGCCGAGGACGCGACCGGCGTGATCTTCAGGGGCGCGGATGGCTATTGGCGTGAGGCCCCCATTGGTGATCTGCGCGCGGCTATGGTAGGTATCAGGCGCGATGGGGTGTGGCTTGCGAACGATCCGGAGGATGGGCCGATCCGCATGGTCGTGCCGGGGTTATCGGCGAGTTACTGGATCTCTCAGCTCGTCGAGATTGAGGTGGTCGAATAACCCCGCTTTCGAGGGAGAAAGCTCCTGCTTTTCGGCGCCTTGGAGTGCGTTCCCCTAGGCTGATATGGCTGTAACCACGCTGCCTACCACAAACAGCAGCAGTGCCGCCAAGCTGATGGTGTCAGCTAGTCGGATTCTCGCCTCGCGAAGGTAGGTCCTATCGCGGTACCGACCGAACTGTCGTCCCTCCATGGATACAGCCAGATGGTCAGCCCGCCTCAGCACCCCGACAACCAGCGGCAGGAGCAACTGCCGCAACACCTCAATGATCCGGCGGAACACGCTCCTGTCGTACCGCACGCCTCTGGCCAACTGTGCTTGATACACGGTATTGGCCTCTATCTCGAACAGGGGCGCGAGCCGGATGGCTGTTATCAACGCAAAGCCGTAGCGGTAAGGCAATCCCGCACGCATCAGAGCATATGCCAGCGTGGACGGGTCGGTGGTCAGGACAAAGAGCTGGCTCGCAAGGATCACCGCCACGAAGCGCAGGGTCACAAGCGTTCCTCGTTGTACGCCTCCATAGGTTACCCAGAGCGCCAATGTTGGGCGGAGATCCAGCAACACGGCCCCCGAGCGCGTGAACAGGGCGTGTAGCGCAAAGAACACGCCCGCTGTTACCAGGATCAGCCGCCATCCGCGCAGGTCTTTGCCTGGGCGGATACCCGCCGTGCGT
>CAZTMY010000106.1:0-7798 GCA_964614895.1 uncultured Anaerolineales bacterium | reverse complement strand
ATGAGGTGAGCCGGGCCCGGAGGCGTGTCGGCCGGGATGGCGATCTCGTAGGTATCGGTCAGGTACTCGCCTGGGAGCCAGCCGCTGGTCGGGCGAGATCCGCCGAGAGGGAACGTATCCACCTGACCAATGATCTGGCCTCCCTCGTCCAGCAAATGCACGAACACCGTATAGTCCTGGCGCGTGCGCGAGATTGACTGCCACACCACACCAAGCCGCAAAGAACCACCGGCGGCAAGCTCTTCTGCCTCCAGATCCCATCCCCTGAGAGCGACGATGTCCCCAAGGCGATACTGAACGGGATGGCCCGTCTCAGGCGGCACCAGGCGACGTGGGATATAAGTAACCCGCGCTGTGCCCAGGGACGTCATCGCATCGGCCCCTTCCAAAGGCAATCCCTGCGCGTCAAGCACGCTAACAGCCACCTCATAGTCCCCGCCCGGGAGCTCGACGTCCAATGGCAAGTCATAAGGCTGGCAGATGACATCGCCCTCCTGCCAAAGTCTGCTGGGATACTGAGAGTTGCCTAACGGCACACGATAACGCGCCTCGACCTCGCCAGCACGCCCCAACTGGAACTCGGCCTGGTAGGGAGCCGCGAGATCGTCCAGGCAATGCCAACACAGTGTCACCGACAGATTTTCCCCCGAGCGGCCACCTAGTTCGGCTGGGCTGTACCCAAGGAGCTCGAGAGGACCGACGGTGATTGGCGTCCCACTGGGATCGCTGAGGCGCTTGGCTACTTCCACCTCGTCGACATCCGGAGGATACGTCGCCGGCTCCACCGTGATAACGCCCAGAGGCACAGCCACGTGGCCAACGCCGCCTTCCGTTGCCATCGCGATCAGCCGATTGCCCTCAGGCAGGATGTAGAGGCCAGCCTGCACATGGTATGCGCCGGGAGGGAGTCCAGCCGGGAGCGGAATGACATGTCGGCTCAAATGCTCCGTGCCTGGTTCCCAGAGCGAGACGGGCTCACCATCCTCGTCTCGCAGCAGCTCATCCGCCTGGGACCAGCGGCGCCCCTGGGCGTCGATGAGATGCAAGAAAAGCGACAGATCGGTCCCACTCACTTGCTGCGCTCGCCAGAGCAGGTTGACGCCAATCGCCTGCCCGTGCTCAACGACATCGCGCTCAAAGGCGCCAGCACGCAGGCACAGGCGACCATTGAAATCCTGCATGATGGCCCGATCGGGCTCAGCCAACCCAAAGTCGGCATCCGTTGGCAACGCGTAATGCAGCAGCGTCCCATAGGCAAAGGGCGTCTCGTCCAGAAGAATCGCCTCCACAGCGAGCTGACGGCTGATGCACGCTGCTGCACGGCAGAGGGCGGTTGCATCAGCCTCGGTTGCCTCGAATCGAATGAACCACAGCTCATCGCGCTCGCTGGTCGCCTCGCGGAGACGCTGCGCGACGAGCCTGTCGTCGTCGTGATGGATGACGTGCAGAGGCCACGGGCTGACGTCAGCCGCGCTCAGCGTGCTATGGTCGTTAGTCACAATGACGGCATCGGGGCTAGCACGCTCCCCTAGTTGCTCCAGGGCATCATGCTCCCACAGGTTCGCGTAGATCCGAACGTACGGCTCGCCGTTGATGCGCACGACGTACAGGGGCTCGCGTAACAAGAACGCCTCCGCAATGGGCTCTCGATTCTGGATGTCCGCTATGTAGACCAAGACATACTCCGCGCGATGCAGATTCCCAGGCGTGGGCGTAACCACGTCGCCCCGATGGAGCGACGCAATGCCTGGAACGCCCCAAGCCGCGATGGTAGCATCGGCGGCATCCGCCTCAGTCGCCAACCACGTGATCGCCTCCTCCATCCCTTCGCCCCACCCCACCGGCAGGGTCTGGACGGCACGCGACAAGCCCCCAGCCAAAGGATTGTAGTAGGCAAGATAGTGCGCCGGCGCCAGCGGCCCGAGCAGGATGACTGTTTGTAGCAGCACGCATCCTGCGAGCATCGCGCCGCTGAACCACTCTCTGGACGCCTCGCCTAGGCCGATACTCTCACTTATAGCGCCCAGCACGCGTGCCAAGAAGAGAGCGGCGCTAACATCCAGCGCAAGAATGGCTGGCAGAAGGTAGCGATCGTACTTTTTCTCGCTGAGGGTGATCAAGGCAGCATATAGGGCGCCGTAGAGAAACATGATAACGATCATCCGACGCTGCTCTTTGTGATCGCGCCATAGACTGTCAACGGGCAGCGTGAGCACGGCCAAGGCCACGCCAATGGTCGCCAGCGGCGTGGCGCGAAACAGCCAGGCTAGCGGGTAGAACATCCCGCCAGGAGAAGCCGTCCGCTCACCTAGAAAGAACGTGCTGGTGGCCGTTCCGGGATCGGAGGCATAGCCCAGCGCGAGGGACAACACCCGGTACAGCGATTGCGAGGGCATCCGCGCCGCCGCTGGCCAGACAAGCAGCACAGCAAGCCATGTCATCGCGCCCCAGAGAAGCAAATGGCCACCCCGCCTTGGCCAATCGGCCACTGCCTTCTCGCTAGCTGGCCCCGTGGCGATTAGAACGATGGCGCATGGAGCCAGTAACAGCGCATAGGACTTGGTCACAAAGGCCAAACCCGTTGCCGCTGCAGAACCGGCCAGCCATACCCAATGGCCGCGTCTTTGATAGAGCAACAGTGCCAACATCGCTGCAAGCATGAACTGGGCTGCCAGAGCGTCCAAATGCAACAGCCGAGATAGTCCCAAGAGGAATGGATCCGCGAGCAAGGCCAGGCTGACCCCCAATGCGGTAGCCCGAGGCAGGAGCTGGCGGAAAAGACCGTACAGCACTACTGCCAGCACAGCATGAAATACGAGGATGCCCTGCCTGGCAATGGGCACCAAGGCTCCTAGGGCCCCCATCTGCTGAGCATCGTGGACATCCACGTCATCCATGGTGGCAGCGGCCGCGATGGCATCGGCATCCACGTCCTTGACGACCTCGCCGTGCCACCAGAAGCTGAGCGCACCAGCCCACATCGTGGTGACGCCAGGATGGCCCGTAATCAGTGTGTCGCGCCAACGACCATCTTGCAAAGCCGCAAGGAACCGCGCCGACCGGTAGGCCCACATAGGCTCGTCCCACGACACAAAGGTGTCCGCGGCGATTCCGCGGCTGGCCAGCACCGCGATGGCCAGCGCCAGCGCCAAGAGCGCATCAAGGGGTGACCTGTGATCACGCATCAGCCATTCGCGGGGTTATCGTGGCTGCGACGCAAGCCCTGCACCCCAACCAGGACGTACAACAGGCCGCCGATAACCCCAGATACCAGCGCCGTGGCGTAGGTTAGAAGCGAGAGAGCGAGCGCCTGGTCCTGCGGGACGCCGGCCTGCCCGAAGAGCAGAACATACCCTCCTTCGCGCACGCCGAGGCCGCCGATGGTGATCGGCACCAGCAAAAGCGTCGAGAGGATGGGCACAAAGACGGCGAAATACGCGATCCCGAGACCGATGCCGATGGCGCGCGCTAGAAGTAGCTGACTCAGGATCAGGGTCAGGCTGAATATGAACGAGATGCCCGCCGCCCGTGCAAGCGATCGGGGCGAATAGCAATGAAAGGACGCATAAAGCGCCGCGACCTTTGGATGGCCAAGAACCGGCTTTGCCAGCGGGACATGGGCAATCACCCAATCCATGACGCGATGGCTCATAAAGAGAGCTGTGGCAGCAAAGGCAAGCACGATGATGGCCAGCAGGAGAGCTGCGATCTCTGGTGGCACCAGCGGCCAAGCAAAGGGAAGCACGATCAGCGCCACGGCGAACTGCACCAGCAGGCCCAGCGCTCGCTCGGCGAGAACCGTCGAGATGGCCGAGGCCGTTGAGCCCTTCTGGCTGAGCTCATAGATACGGATAGCGTCACCGCCAAAGCCCGTAGGGAGAAAGGTGTTGAAAAAGGCCCCGACATAGTAGAGATACACAAGGGTTGTATAAGGCGCGACATCGCCCAGCCCGCGCATCAGGGCCATCCAGCGCCATGCTCGTAGCATCACGCCCACCTGCACTACGAGGAGCCCCAAGGCTAACCCAACCGCATTCGCTTCGGCAACCTGATCCCACACGGCACCAAGATCGGCCTGCGAGATGACCAGCGCCAGCAGTCCCGTCGAGACCACGACCTTCAGGATGTTCTGAAGATGGCGCCAGAGGCTTGGTGAGCGGTTATCGCCCACACCGTCGGCTCCAGGTTCCTTTGAGATCGGACGCATCTATCTGGGTCCTAGTCCTGGGAAGGAGGATTCGGAGCGAGACGATCGCGGATCGCATAGATCGGCTTGCCCTGCGATTCATGATAGACGCGCACCATGATCTCGGCGAGAAGCCCCATCGAGATGAACTGGATGCCAACGATGCTGAGCAGAATGGCGAGGAACAGCAACGGCCTCTGCGAAAGCGATTCACCCCTGAACAGCTTGAGCGCTGAGAGGTAGATCCCGAGGCCCACCCCCACCGTCGTCGCCAACATTCCCCACCGGCCAAAGATCTGCATCGGCCTAGCGGCGTAGCTAAGCAAGAACCGCACGGTAAGCAGGTCAAGGATGACGCGCAAGGTGCGCGAAATGCCATACTTGGACTGGCCATAGCGGCGCGCGTGGTGCCGGACCGGCACTTCTAGGATGCGCACACCCATCCAGCTCGCCAACGCCGGCACGAAGCGATGCAACTCGCCGTATAGCTTGACTTGCTTGACCACCTCGCGCCGATAGGCCTTCAGCGAGCACCCATAGTCATGCAAATGCACGCCCGTCACGTTAGAAATGAGCCAGTTGGCGATGCGCGACGGAAGCCTGCGCAAGAGAAAGGCGTCCTGCCGGTCCTTGCGCCAGCCGCTGACGATGTCATAGCCGCCATCGCGGAGCTTGGCCAGGAGCATGGGGATGTCCCGCGGATCATTCTGCAGATCGGCATCCATCGTCACTACGATCTCGCCCTGCGCGAGATCGAACCCCGCGGCAAACGCAGCCGTCTGGCCAAAGTTACGGCGAAAACGGATCACGCCGAATCGCTCATCGCGCTGGTGCATGGCAACGAGGAAAGCAAAGCTCTCGTCGGTGCTGCCATCATCAATGAGCAGGACTTCCCACCGCTCATCTAGATTGTCCAGCGCCTCGTGCAGCGCCGCCTCCAGGCGCGGTAGGCTTTCCTCCTCGTTGTACACGGGGATGACCAGCGAGAGCGTCAGCCCCTCGTGTGGCATCCTTTCGCGCGCATCGGCCGTTACCACCATCATCTTACGACTGTCCCTCTGCGCCGTCACCGAGGCCCTCACGAATCCAAGAGGCCTGGCGCGCGAGCCCCTCCTCCAGCGAGACCTGAGGATGGAATCCGAGCTCCTCCTGAGCCCGAGTTGTATCCGCCCACGTGTGACGCACATCGCCATGCTGCTCGCCCACATGCTCCACCTTGACGGGGAGCCCCGTCACCTGGCCAAGCACCTCCAGGCAGTGATTGAGCGTGACGCGCGAACCGCCACCAATGTTGTAGCAGCTTCCCGGTTCGCCACGCTCCATCGCTAGCAGATTCGCCTCGACCGCATCGGAAACATAGGTAAAGTCACGCGTTTGCTCGCCGTCACCATAGACGCGAAGGCTCTCGCCAGCATAGATGGCACGCAGGAACTTGTGAAAGGCCATGTCAGGACGTTGGCGTGGCCCATACACGGTAAAGTAGCGCAACGAGACGGTGGGCACGCCAAAGTTGGTGGCGTACAGTCGCGCCAGGTGCTCCCCTGCGAGTTTGGACACGCCGTATGGCGACACGGGTTGCGGGCGGTCTGTCTCTCGTAAGGGGAGGTTATCCACGTCGCCATAGACGGATGAAGAGGAGGCATAGACAAACTTGGTCAAGGTCGGCGATCCTACGGCGGCCTCTAGCAGTCGCTGGGTGTTCAGGATGTTCAACTCTGTGTAGATGGCAAAGCTCTGGCCCCAACTGGCCCGCACGCCTGCTTGAGCCGCCTGATGGAACACGACGTTCACATCCTTCAGCAGCTCCGCGAGGTCCATCGTGCCCAGATCGCCCTCGATGAACCGGAACGCCCCGTGGTCAGCCACGGCAGCTAGGTTAGCCTCTTTGACAGCCCGCGGGTAATAGTCGGTAAAACAATCCACCCCCACCACGCAATAGCCATCACCCAGCAAGCGCTCACTCAGGTGCGAACCAATGAACCCGGCAGCGCCGGTCACGAGGCACGTCCTTACCACAATTCGTCTCTCTTTTGCGCTATCGTTCTATTCTCAGCCATCAATCGCCGCACATTGTACAACAGCAAGCCAATCCTACCAATTTGGCCACGAGCCCACACGCGCCAAGCTAGCGCAGGTAAGCACGCTCAACCTTGCGCAGGGTTGCCGCAATGTCGTCCACCTCACGTTCCGTGAGGCATTCGTGCCACGGCATGATAAAGTGGCTATCGATGGCCTCGCGCGCCCCGGGGCAGGACCCCTCATAGTCCACCTCCTGGCCGTAAAAGGGACACGTCCACGGACAGCCGGACTTGCCATAGGTCGCTCGCTCGCGGAACCAAGGGTTCTCGTAGGCAATGTGATCATAGTGGGGATCCATGGGGATACCCTCCGCGACGCAGGCGCGTACAAAGGTCTCCTTGTCCACCCGCAGAAGGGATAGATCCAGACGCATAAACATCAACCAGTAGGAGCTGACGGTATCGGGGATCAACGTCCGCATCCGAACCGAGCGCAGATCTGCGATGCGCTCGGCAAGCTGACTAGCGCGCAAGCGTCGAGCCTCCACGATCTCATCCAAACGCTCCAGTTGGACGCGCCCAATGACGGCCTCAAGCTCGGTCATGCGGTAGTTCAGCCCCAGAAACAGGTTGCACGTCTCATCACTGTTGAAAGGCTTGCCGCGGTCGGCAAATCGTTTCGCATTCCAGTAGAGATCCTCATTGTTAGTGATGACCATACCGCCCTGGCCACCCGCCGTGTGGTGTTTGCCACCCATCAGGCTGAACGCGCCGAGATCGCCAATGGAGCCGACCTTGCGCCCCTTGTACAGCGCAGCGTGCGCCTGGCTGGCGTCCTCGATCACTGGAATACCGTGTGCGCGTGCGATCTCCATGATGGGGTCCATATCCGCGGGCTGTCCGCCGATATGCGCCACGATGATGGCGGCTGTGCGCGGAGAGATCCGTTCCTCGATGGATGCTGGGTTGACATTCATGGTAGCCGGATCAGCGTCGGCAAAGATGGGGATACAGTTGTTCCAGAGGATTGGCGCCACCGCCCCAGGATCTGTAACCGGCGAGCTGATGATCTCCTGGGCAATATCGAGGCGTAGAGCGCCCAGGGCAGCATGCACCGCCGCCGTGCCAGAGCTGGTAGCGGTGGCATAGGCCACACCATGATACGCCGCGAACTCGCGTTCGTAGGCGTCGACATGCTCACCACCATACCGATCGAGACCACCGCCTTGGGTACGTTCCTTTTCCAGAAGCTCATTTACGGCTTTGATCTCGCGCTCGGTGATCACCAGGCGTCGAGGCCATGGTGCCTCACGCACAGGAGGGCCACCCTCAATTGCCAGTTCGGCCATGTCACTCCCTTTCATGATGTACCTCGCCTACCCGTCTCTTTGCCGCGCCCAGCTCAACCGTCGTGTTTTGGCCACAGCAAACCATACAGCACGCGAGGCGATCCACGTCACCACCATCTGCTGCTCGGAGGAATGCGGGATATGCAGCGCGTACTGCGCGATCTCACGCACGCCTGCCAACCTCCATGCCACGTCGACGTCCGACCGCCTGGAGGGACGGAGCACCAAGCACGATGTCCTGAGCA